>JADCFR010000471.1 GCA_020249415.1 Roseomonas sp.
CGCTCTTCCGATCTCGCCGCTGGCGGTGAACCAGCCGCGCGCGCCGGCGCCGCCGGAGAGGCGGTGCCGACCGGGGGCGTGGCTTCGCTGGCCTCAGCCCCGTCCAGCACGTCAATCACCACGCGATTGCCGAGCACGTAATGACGAAACTGTGTGCCCGGCGGGGCTTGCAGCATTATCCCGCCATCAATCGCGGAAAGGCTTTCGACATTTTTCGGCAGGCGCAGGGCGCCGGAAAGATTATAGCGCGCCGGCGCATCGAAGCGGAGGATCAGGCGATTGCCCGCTACCTCCGCCCGATAGGTCACGGGTTCGGGCCAATCCATCACCACCCGGCCATAGGTGGGGTGGCTGCCGACCCGAAAACCGACGGTGGGCGCCTGCTGCGCAACCGCCGGAACGCCCAAGGCGAACCATAAGGCCAGCAAGGCAACCACCAGACGCATCAATCGAAACTCGCCAAGAGCCGGTCAATTTCGCTTTGCGAGACGCCAGAACCCGGAAGCTGCGGACCATTGGCCAGCTTCTGGCCTTCGGTGCGCCTGTCGTCCCCCGATGCGGCACCTGGCGCGGCTACAGGCGCCGCATCCGGTCCCGGCATGCCGCTGGCAGCGGAGACCACCGCCGAAACCCGGGCTTCAATTGCCTTGAGCGCCGTCACAACCTTGCCGATTCGCTGCCCTGTGATGTCCTGAAAGGAACAGGCTTCGTATATCCGAGTGACCGCTCCTTGCAACTTGTCAGCAGCCTCGCCCGAAAGTTCGGATTGCAGCTGCTCAAGCGTTTCGCAGCAATCCAGGATTTCATTGGTGGCATGCGCGGTATGGTCGACAATGGCGTCAAGCTCATCGGTGGCGGAGGGGATATGCGCGTCGCGGATATCCTCAACCTTGAGGGCGGCGATTTCGGCCTTGGCGCGCGCAATGGTGCGCCCAAGCCCTTCCAATTCGGCCAGCAGCGCGGATTCCTTGGCGGTCAGATCGCCGGCCATGCTGGTCAGCACGGCACGCACTGTCGCCTCGATCCGGTCACCTTCCGGCCCTTGGGGGGTTCCATCAGGCATGGACCAGCACCTTTTCGATCTTTTCGCGGAGCGTCTCCGCGTTGAAGGGCTTCACAATGTAATTCGAAACGCCGGCCTGCTTGGCTGCCACGACGTTTTCGGTCTTGCTTTCGGCGGTGATCATGATGAACGGCAGGTTCTTCAGACGCTGATCCGCCCGCACTTCCTTGAGCAGGTCCAGCCCGGTCATGGGCGCCATGTTCCAATCGCTGATCACGAGCCCAAAATTGCCCGCGCGCAGCTTGGCCAAGGCTTCCTGCCCATCCACAGCTTCATCGACATTATTGAAGTCAAGCTGCTTCAGAAGGTTGCGGATGATGCGCAGCATCGTCCGATAATCGTCCACAATCAGGACATTGATGTTCTTATCCATGGTTCTCCACCGTTTGCCGACCGGATCATTCGGCCTACTCGCTTCCCGGCCGATTGGCCCGGTGTCTCGCCAATTCGGCGGTGAGAACCCGGGCTTTTTCAGGCCGCATCGCACCGATCACCGGTGCCATTTTCCGCTCACCCATGCGATCCAGGATCTGGATCACGACAGGCAATTCCAATTCCTCGAAAATCGCGGCCGCTTCGCGCGGGCGCATGTTTTCGTAGGTACGCACCAGGCCGCGCCAGCCGGCATCCTCACGTTCGCTGCGGGAGCGTTCCATGGCCTCAAGGCGCTGTTGAAGCTGCGTCAATTCCTCGATGCGCTGACCAAGACGACGCTCTGCCGCGACCAGAACCAATTCGCGTGAGGAAATGGATTGTTCACGCGCCTCAAGCTCGGCCCGCCGCGCCCGAAGCTGTTCCAGCAGAGCGCGTTCCGCCTGCGAGATCGGGTTGGGCGCGTCGCCAACGCCCCCATCCTGCCGCTCCCCAATGCGTTGGAAGCCGCCACGGGGGCGGGTCGGCTCCGGGGCAACTGCCAGTGGGGGGGCAATTTCTGCCGCCCTCACCGGGGCGATCGAAGGCGCCGGCGCGGGGTCACCGCGCAGCAAGGGGCGGATGACATTTTCAGATTTTACAAGGAATAAGCCACCCATGGCGATAATCGCCAAGGGTAAAAGGCGCGGTTTGAACATCAGCGAGGCCCCTTTCCGGTACCGATGGACAGGGCGCGCAGCAAATCGCGTTCCGCTTGGCTGCGCAGCGGGCCAGCATCGCTCGGCGGCTCCCGCAATGGGCGCGCCGCGGCCGGGGCAGGGGCGGGCGGCGCCTCATGGCCAGCCATGGGGCGGCCCAAGCGCACCAGGGCTTCCAGCCGATCCGCCAGTGTTTCCGCGCGTTCGATCAGGAAGCGCAAATCATCGCGCAGCGGCTCAGCCGTGGTCACACGTTCCTGCACTTGCCGCCCGGCCAATTCCGCTGTCGCGCGCAGGCGCAAAATGGCCGATTCTGCCGCTGCCGCAGCCTCGGAAAGGCCCTGTGCGCTGGCTTCCATGGCGGTGCGGTCCTTGCGGATTTCACGCAAGGACCGTTCAAGCCGGATGGCAAAGGGAACGGCAGCGCCAAGCAGCACCAGCACGGCCAATTGCAGGCCCCATTCCAGCCAGGAAAGTGACATCATGACGAAGCCCCCCTCCGACGTTCAATTTCGCGATCAATCTTGACCGCAAGCCGCTGGCCCTTGCGGCCCATCTCCCCTTCAAAAAGCGGCACATCGCCACAGCGCAGCCTGACCGGCGCCCCAGGCGGCACACCAAGCGCAATCTGATCCCCCACCTTCAGGTTCAGCACCGAAGAAAGCGGCATCATCTGCTCATCCAGCACCACATCCAGGCCGATATCGGTATGGCGCAATTCTTCCGCCAAATGGGTTTCCCAAATGCTATCGCGGCCAAATTTTTCGCCCATGAATTGCTGCAACAGCAATTCGCGCACGGGTTCCAAAGTGGCATAGGGCAGCAGGATCTCAAGCTTCCCGCCGCGATCTTCCATATCAACGCGCAGCCGCACCAGCACGCAGGCATTGGATGGACGGCTGATCACGGCAAAGCGCGGGTTCACCTCAAGCCGTTCGAAGCGAAAATGCACGGGACAGAGCGGTTCAAAGGCCGCCGTCAAATCATCCAGCACCACACTGACAAGCCGTTCAACCAGGGTGCGTTCGATGGTGGTATAGGGCCGGCCTTCAATGCGCATCGCGGCGGTGCCGCGCCGGCCCCCCAGCAGCACATCCACCACCGAATAGATCAGCGCGGAATCCACCACCGCCAGGCCGTAATTATCCCATTCATCGGCGCGCGTGACACCCAACATGGCGGGCAG
>JADCFR010000472.1 GCA_020249415.1 Roseomonas sp.
CTGGCTCGGTCGGCAGAGCGTCGCGGGCTATGGGCTTGGCATGGTGGCCTCCGCCATCATCGTGGGCAGCGGGCTTTCGGTTTGGGCTTCGGTCTATGGGGAGAAGCTCGCACTCGATAACTTCACCAAAAGCCTGTTCTATTATCTGTTCATGTATGGGGTTGGGCTCAGGGTTGGGCCTTCCTTTGTGAATAGCCTTGGCGGCGATGGCATCAAATTCACCGGGCTTGCGATCGTGTCCTGCCTATGTGGCCTGACCATTGTCGTGCTTGGTGTACGGTTTCTGGAACTGCCGCCTGGCACAGCGGGCGGCATCCTCGCCGGGTCGCAGACCATGTCGGCGGCGATTGGCTCAGCCGAACAGGCGGTGACATCGGGTGCCATCACCCTGCCGGCGGGCACCAATGCGGGTGATGTCAGCGCCATGATCGCGCTTTCCTATGGCATCACCTATCTTTGGGGCACGGTCGGCATCATCCTGATCACGAAATATCTGCCGACCTGGTGGGGCATTGACGCGCGTGCCGCGGCGCGGGCCTATGAAAAGGAACATGGCGTCGCGAGTGGCGATGCGCCAGCACTTTCCGGCTGGAGCATGGGAAGCTTGCGCGCCTATCGGCTGGAAAATCCCGGCTGGGTTGGCCGCACCATGGCCGATATGCTGCGCGAAAATCCGGAATACCGCTTCGTCAATATCGTGCGCGATGGCACGGCACTCGGCGCGCGGGAGGATTTGCCATTGGCGCTTGGCGATATCATCGCGCTTGGCGGCACGCTCACGGGCCTGACGGATAAGATGGGGCTGATCGGGCCGGAGGTTGCGGATCGTACCGCACTTGATCTGCCGCTTGATCGCGCGGAAATCCTGGTCACCAACCGCGACACCTTGAAAAAAACGCGTGAAGAATGGCGTGCCCTGCCTGGTGCCAATGAAGTTCAGGTGCTGGCGATTGAACGTTCCGGCGTACCCATTCCCATCGGCACGAATACCACGCTGCAACGCTTGGATGTTGTCACGATTGTTGGCCTCAAAAGCGCGGTCGAGAAAATCGGGGAGGCTTTTGGGCGCGTCATTCGTCCCTCCACCGGGACGGATTTGCTGACACTCTCACTCGGCATGATCCTCGGCTTCCTGATCGGCGCCATCGAATTTCCGGCCTTCGGGTCTAAGGTTGGTCTGGGCAATGCGGGCGGCTTGCTGGTTGCGGGAGTGATTGTTTCCTCGCTCACCTCGCGTCTGCGGTTCTTCGGCAATACGCCGGCGGCGGCGCGCAATATCCTGGAAGATCTGGGCTTGGTGGTGTTTGTTGCAATTGTCGGCATCAATGCGGGCAATTCGCTGCTGGCGCAGCTGACGGGGATGCTGGCGCTTAAGATTTTCGTGCTGGGCTTCATCGCCTGCAGCCTGCCGCCGATACTGGTCTGGGTGCTTGGGCTTTACGTCTTCAAGTTCAATCCGGCGGTGCTGATGGGTGGTGTCGCCGGTGCGCGCAGCCATTCCGGCCCCTGCCGCGAAGCCGCGGTGGAAATCGGGTCCAATGTGCCCTGGATTGGCTTCCCAGTGGCCTATGCGGTCTCCGGCGTCTTGCTAACAGTGTTTGGCTATTTCGCCATGGTCTTGGCGAATTGACGCCCCTCTGGCTCAGGCGCTCGTTGAAAGAATGGCGGGCGCCAGAGCGGCAGATTTAGCTGCCGGGTGGGATGGGTTGCGGAAACGCAGCTCCCCACCCGCCACGGCATCGGGCGGCGCCAGGCCGAAAAGTTCCGCGCGTGAGGAACAGGCAGCCGCCACCACACGCCGCGCGGCGTGGCCCGCCAGAAAGCGGCGCACTGCGCCTTCAAGCGCCAGATCATCGCGCAAGCCGCGCCATTCGGCGCGATCCATGTCTTCGATGAAGATCGAAAGAATGCCAGGCTTGGCGCCGGATAGACGCGCGCCTGCGGCACCTGCCATGCGCGTGGCGACCGCGTCCGAAATGCTGTTTTCCTGACCAGCGCGCGCGGCCAGCACGAAGACCGATCCGCCAGCCGGATCGCCGGTCACGGCCAAATGCGCCTCTGGCCCGAATTGCTGACGCAGCCGCCCAGGAAGCGGATCGGCTTGCGCGCCCGCCAGCACCAGCGGGTCAAGCTTCAGCACCGCATCCGCGCTGCTATCCTGGCGCTTTTCGGCGGCCAGCATGGCCATGATGCGCCGCTGCAATTCGACAGCCTTGTCAGGGCCCGAAAGCCCATCCGGCAGCGTCATGCGCAGCACATAGCGGCCTGGATGCGCGGCAAGCCAGGTTTGCAATTCGGGATTGACGCTATCCATCAGCGCATACCAATGCCCGCGCTGCACCGGCCGGCCTTCCTCGGCCGAGATCGTTTCACACACCACTTCCGCAACAGCACCGCCACGGCTGATCGTCAGATCATGCGCGCTGTCTTCCGCAAGGCCAGAGAAGCGCACCTCAAAACCTTGCGCGCGATAAAGCGCGGCCGAGCGCAGCAGATGGAATAGCGGTATCAGCGTTGCTTCACCGGACAGCCCTTGGGTGATGGCAGCGCGCAGCTTCTCGCGCCGCGCTTGCGGCAGGCCATTGGCCAGGCGCACCGCCTCTGCCGCGAAGCCAAGCGCGCGGCGTTCAGCACTGCCCTGCGCCGTGCCGCGGGCCGCACGGGCCAGGGCGAATTCCAAGGCGTGGCGATGCTGCGTGGCGCGCCCCTGAAAAGCGCTTGCCTGCGCACGACGCCCCAAATCCGCGAGCCGTTCCGCCCAAAGATCAGCGCCGACCAGCCGAAGGAAATCCGGCATGGCCTTGGGATCGGCAGAGGTTTCGGCAAGCGACATGGCAAGACCCTTGGCGCACAAGCCACAAATGCTGGCTTCACGCGGTAACGTGTTGACGAAGCCAAGCCTGCCTCAAGTTGCGGCAGCGCATGCGCGCCGCATCCGGTCTTGATGCCGAGGCAAAGAGGATACCCCGCCGCCCCCAGGGGGCGTCAAGCATTAACCTTAAAGAGCCCCAATTTGGCGCAGCACCATGGCTTCCGTCAGCACTTCGGGCAGGATCACGGCGTCCCCCCCGCCCGGCGGCCAGAACAGGTAAAGCGGCACGCCTTCGCGGCCATGGGCGCGGAGCAAGGCGGTGATGGCGGGGTCGCCGCGCGTCCAATCCGCCTTCAGATAGACAATGCCGCGCGCCGCCATGGCCGCCTGCACCGCTTCGCGGCGAAGGGCGATGCGTTCATTGACCTGGCAGCTGATGCACCAGGCGGCGGTGATATTCAGGAAAACGCCCTTGCCTTCGGCGCGCAGCGCTTCCACGCGCGCGGGCGTCCAGCTTTCGGCAGTCTCGGCAGCGGCAGGGGCGGGCGGGGCGGCCGTCAGGCCAAAGGGCAGCGCCATAACCAAAGCAAGCGC
>JADCFR010000473.1 GCA_020249415.1 Roseomonas sp.
CGCCGCCAAGGCCGCTGGCGGAAGCGCCCGCTCCGCCCCCACCGCCCCCACCGCCCCCTCCGCCGCCGCCCCCGCCGCAAATCGCTGAGGCGCCGCGCCCAACGCCTCCCACCCCGCCTGCCGAGGCCCAGCGTCCAGCAACGCCGCGGCCCATGCCGGAACCGCGCCCGCCGCTTGATCTGTCACATTTGCCGCCGATCAGATTGGGCGAGCAGGGCTATCGGCCAGGCCATCAATTGGATTTCATGCTGCCGCCCGTTGGCCAATCGCAGCTTGGCATTCCCAACCTTCAGGTGCGCGGCGCTGATGATGCCGATGATTGGCAGCGCGAATTCTATCGCTGGCTGGCGCTTAATCTGCGCTACCCGCGTGATGCCGCAGAGCTTGGCGAAGATGGGCTGGTTGGGGTGCGCATCTTCGCCGCACCGGATGGCACGGTGCGGCGCGTCGAATTGCGCACCGCATCGCGATCCATCCTGCTCAATCACTATTCGCAATCCGTCTTTCGCGGCGCGAAACTGCCCGCGTTCAAACGCCCAACTTCAAACGAAGTCGAGATTGATTTGCGTATTCGCTATAATCTGATCAGGCGCTGATCAGGCGTGGCCGACTTGGCCAAAGCCCTCATCATGCGTGGTGCGCACCAGCGCGGCGAAAAGCCTGAGCGCATCCGGGCCGCCACGATCGCGCAAAGCGCCATCTTCCATTTCAGCGGCAAGCATTTCAGCGTGTTCAGCGAGGGTATCGGCGGCGCGGCGCATGGCTTCGCGGGAGAGCACAAGCTGCACTTCGTCCGGAAGCATCTTCCAATCGGCGGTCTGCATGGTTTTGGTCCATTCACACAGCCGTTTTGGCAAGGTCGGGGCGTGATCAACGCCGAGGGGTTCATTTAACGTCGGAAAAGTTAATAAGAAGTAAGCGAAAGGGTAAACATCAAAAAAATTTTTGCAGTTCATTGACGCCTTGGACGCAGCCACTCTCCGCTACGCCCAAGGCGCTCTATCAAGTAAAGCTCAAGGCAACCTTACCGAGAGTATCGAATTCGACCAGCACATCGCAGGGACCATCCAGCCAGATGGGCGGCGTGACCGAGCCCAGGAAAACCACCTGCCCGGCACGCAGCCCGCCAAATTCACGCGCACAATCGGAACTCGCAAGCCAGGCCAGAGCCTCCATCGGGTGGCCGAGCAGATCGGCGCCAACCCCTTCTCCGCGCACCGTGCCCGCCACCGTCATGCGCCCGCGCGTGGCGCCAAGATCAAGCGCGCGCCAATGGGGCGTGGGGGCGCCCAGCACGCCAGCCGCGTGAAACACCTGATCGGCAATCAGGCTGGGCGTGCCAAGCTCGGCCCAATCGCCATAGCGTTTTTCGACAATCTCGATTGCCGGGAAAACCTCGGCCACCGCGGCGGCGACGCTTTCCCGCGTATGGGTGCCATGCGGCAAATCCTGCCCAAGCCTGAGGCCCACTTCGCATTCCACGCCGGGGTTCAGGAAATCCGCGAAGCGGACAATGGCCGGCGTATTGCGCAACCCTTCCTTGGGCACAAAGCCGCCGGCGGGGCCGGTCAGGCCAAGGATAGTCTGCATCTGCTTGGTCGTGGCGCCGATCTTGAAGCCGGCCGGCGGCACGGCGCCAAGCTTGGTGGCTACCTGGTATTGCAGCTTATAGCCCTCCGCCGGGGTTGCCGGGGCAGCTTCCCCCAAAGGCGCCAGAATCCGCTTCGCGCGGCGTGTGGCGAGGATATGTTCGGCGGTGTCCTGGCTCATGGCAGCCTCCCTTTCTTCTATCAGCGCGGCCCCTGGGCGCGGCCTGGTGTCCATACCGCGTCAGGCTTGGCCCAAAGCGCGGTATCGCGCAATTCCCGCGCCAGCCCTGCCGCCATGGCCTCGAAAATCGCCTTGCCCGTTTCCGCCGTGGCCGCGCGGGCATCGCCCTTCACGCCGGTCACGGGCGCGCGCTCAGAAAATGACCAGAAGCGCGTCACTGCAAGCGCAGAGGCATCGAAATTGCCCGGCGAGACGGAATTGGCAAGCTGGTCCATCCGCACCTGGGAAGGATCAAGATGCAGCCACAGGCTGGTCTCCCCTTCGCAGGCGTGCTGGATGCCCGGCTGCGCCGTAAGCGCCGCTGCGATTTCCTTCGGCGCCACGCGGGTGATGGAGGTGGTCAGCACCGGCACGCCAAACTCATGCGCCATTTCGCGTGATGCCACGGCGAGCGGCTCGGCATTACCACCATGGGAATTGAACAGCATCAGCCGCGAAAACCCATCGGCCAGCAGGGAGCGCATCACGCAACGCAGCACACCCGCAAAAGTCGCGTAATCCAGGCTGATCGTGCCGCCGAATGGGAAGTGATGCTCCGACAGGCCCATCCACATGGGCGGCAGCACCACGGCCGGCAGATCGGCGCATAACTCAGCCGCGCGAATGGCGACCGAATGGCCGATGAAACTATCGGTCCAGACCGGCAAATGCGGCCCATGCTGTTCCAGCGCGGCCACGGGCAGGATCACCACGGCGTTGCGTTCCGCGAGTGCGCGCAATTCCGGCGCCGTCATGCGTTCCCAGCGGGTCTCAGCCATGGCGTCAGCCCCTGCCCATGGCGTAGAATTCGTCATTCGGGCGCAGATTGGTCACATTTGCCAAGCGGTTCGACATGCCGAAGAAGGCAGCGATGGCGGCAATATCCCAGATGGCTTCGTCGTCGAAACCCGCTGCGCGCAACGCCTCATGATCCGCATCATTCACTTCATTGGCGCGGTCAGTGACCTTGAGCGCGAATTCCAGCATGGCCTTCTGTTTGGGTGAGATATCGGCCTTGCGCCAATTGGCGGCGATCTGGTCCGCGATCAGCGGATTCTTGGCGCGGATGCGCAGAATGGCGCCATGGGCCACCACGCAATATTGGCATTGGTTGCGCGATGACACCGCCACCACAATCATTTCGCGTTCCGCCTTGGATAGCCCTTCGGCCTTGTCCATCAGCGTATCGTGATACGCCATGAAGGCGCGGAATTCCGCCGGGCGATGCGCCAGCATCAGAAAGACATTCGGCACGAAACCGGATTTTTCCTGAACGGTCAGGATGCGGGCACGGATATCTTCCGGCAGGGCGGCGATATCGGGGATGGGGGTGCGGGCGATGGGGAGCTTGGTCATGGTCAAACCATCCGCCAGCAATGGGTTTCAGTCCAGACCCATCAACCCGCGCGCGAAATCCCGCGCCGCGAAGGGGCGCAAATCCTCGGCCTTTTCACCAACGCCCACCATATGCACGGGCAGGCCAAATTCCTGCGCGAGCGCCACCACCACGCCGCCCTTGGCCGAGCCATCCAGCTTGGTCACGGCAAGCCCGGTGACATCCACCATTTCCTTAAACACCTTCACCTGCTGCACGGCGTTTTGCCCTGTTGTCGCATCCAGCACCAGCAGCACGGAATGCGGTGCCGCTTCATCCACGCGCTTGATCACGCGGATGATTTTGCGGAGTTCCTCCATCAGCGCGGATTTATTATGCAGCCGCCCGGCGGTATCCACCAGCAGCAAATCAAGCCCGTCAGCCCGCGCCGTGCTCAGCGCATCAAAGGCAAGCCCCGCCGCATCCGCACCCGGCTTGGATGGCGCAAAAAACCGCGCGGAGGTCCGCCCGGCCCAGACCTGCAATTGCTCCACCGCCGCGGCGCGGAAAGTATCGCCGGCGACAAAGCCGATTTTCAGCCCCTGTTCGGCGTAATGGCGGCCAAGCTTGGCGATGGTGGTGGTCTTGCCCGTGCCATTCACGCCCACCACCAGCACCACATGCGGCGCGCGGGCAGGGATCACTTCCAGCGGCTGTGCGACGGGTTCCAGAATGGTGGCGATTTCATCCGCCAGCGCAGCCTTCACTTCCTCATCGGTGACTTCCTTGCCGAAGCGCGTGCGACGGAAGCCTTCCACAATCCGGCGTGATGCCGCGACCCCCAGATCAGCGGTGATCAGGGTTTCTTCCAACTCCTCCAACGCTTCATCATCCAGCCGCCTTTTATGCAGCAGAGAGACAACGCTTTCCGTGAGCTTGGCCGTGGAACGCGAAAGCCCGGCCTTGAGCCGCGCAAACCAGCCGGTTTTGGCAGGCGCTTCTGCCTCAGGCGGTGGGGTTTCGACAGGTGGCGCTTCGGGTTCAGGCAGTGGCGCTTCCTGCACCGGCGCTGGCGCAGCCGCCTGTGGCTGTTCAGGCACGGGCTGCGGCGCGTTGCCGCCGCGCAAACGGCCAAAGAAATCGCGCAGCGCCATCAGGCTGCCTCCGCCAAAAGCCCATCGGCATCAGCACCGATCACACGCAGCCGGCAGATTTCCCCCGGCTCGCCTGAAGCACCCAGCAAGCGGAGCGGCGCGAAATATGCCGTATGGCCGCGATCGGGATGCTCCAACAAAACCTGTTCCTCCTGCCCCAGCCGTGCCGCGTAGTAACGCGCCGCCGCCGCTGCCCCGGCTTCGCGCAGCCGCGCCGCGCGGGCGCGGCGTTCCGGCACCGGGATTTGCGGCATGCGCGCCGCCGGCGTGCCTGGCCGTTCCGAATAGGGGAAAACATGCAGGAAAGAGAGGTCGCAATCCTTAACCAGATCAAGGCTTTCCTGGAATTGTGCTTCGGTCTCCGTCGGGAAACCCGCAATCAGGTCAGCGCCAAAGACGATATCGGGCCGCAGCCGCCGCGCCTTTTCGGCCAGCGCAATCGCATCCGCGCGCAAATGCCGCCGCTTCATGCGCTTCAGGATCAAATCCGATCCGTGCTGCAAGGAAAGATGCAAATGCGGCATCAGCCGCGGTTCTTCCGCAATCAGGCGCCAGAGGTCTTCATCAACCTCCACGGGATCGAGTGAGGACAAGCGCAGTCGCGGCAATTCCGGCACCAGCGCCAACACGCGCCGGATCATTTGCCCAAGGGTCGGGCTGCCCGGCAAATCCGGCCCGTAGGAGGTCACATCAACCCCCGTCAGCACCGCTTCCCGATACCCCGCCGCCACCAGGGCACGAAGCTGTTCGACAATCACGCCAATCGGGACGGACCGCGACGGCCCGCGCCCGAAGGGAATGACGCAAAAGGTGCAGCGATGATCGCAACCCTGCTGCACCTGCACGAAGGCGCGCGCACGGCCGGCGAATTCCGTCACCAGATGGGCTGCGGTCTCGCGCGCGGCCATGATGTCCGTCACCGGCGCGGGCGGCGCATCCAAGGTGGCCCAGGTTTCGGGCTTCAGCTTATCGGCATTGCCGATCACGCGCTCCACCCCCGGAAGCCCTGCCCATTTATCGGGCGCGATTTGCGCCGCGCAGCCGGTCACGATGATGCGTGCGCCCGGATTGTCGCGATGCGCCTTCCGGATCGCCTGCCGCGCCTGGCGTTCCGCTTCCGCCGTGACCGCGCAGGTATTGACGATAATGGCATTGCCCTGCCCGGCCTTGCTGGCCAGGTCGCGCATGGCCTCACTCTCATAAGTATTAAGCCGGCAGCCGAAACTCAGCAGCCGAGGGGCTTCCGAGGCACTCATCCGGCCAAAGCCTTTGGGTCAACCTGCCCGGTGAAGGCGGTAGCGACTGGCCCGGTCATGAGCACATGGCCATCCTGGCGCCATTCCATGAAAAGATCGCCGCCCGGCATGGAAATCCGCGCCGAGCGCCCGGTCAGGCCGCGCCGATGCGCATTGACCATCGCCGCACAGGCACCGGACCCGCAGGCAAGCGTCAGCCCCGCCCCCCTCTCCCAAACGACAAGGCGCAAATGATCCGGCGACATCACCTGTGCAAAGCCGATATTGGCGCGTTCGGGGAAGATCGGGTCATGTTCCAGGCGCGGGCCGATCTCATTGATCGGCAGCGCATCCAAATCAGGCACAAAAAACGTCGCATGGGGATTGCCCATGGAACAGGCGGCTGGTTCTGCTACCGGGCTGCAAACCAGCGGCACATGCAGCGTATCCACCTCCCGCGCCAGCGGCACATCGCGCCAGCCGAGCCGTACCGGCCCCATATCCACCTGCCACATCCCATTGGGGCGGGCTTCACTCGGTAAATCGCCGGCAATGGTGCGCACCACCACCCGCGCCTTGCCGGTTTCGTCGGCGATCAGGGAAGCGATGCAGCGCGTGGCATTGCCACAAGCGCCGGCTTCCGATCCATCCGGATTATGGATGCGCATGAAAACATCAGCGCCCGGCGGCGGCGGTTCCATGATGATCAATTGGTCGCAGCCAATGCCACGCCGCCGATCCGCCAGCGCCACCATTTGGGCGCGCGTGAGCCCAAGCGGTGCGGCGCGGCCATCCAGCACCACGAAATCATTGCCGAGCCCATGCATCTTGCGGAAGAAAAGCATGGGTGGGGATATAGGCCCCCGAGCGCGGAACCGGAACCCGCTTATGGGTCCAGTGAAAGATTTACCCGTTCAGCAGCCGGTCAATCTCATCCTGCGCCAGATCGGGGCCGGCCAGCTTCGGGTCTGCCACGGTTTGCACCACACCCTTCAGCTCCACCTTGGGCCGGGCCGCATTGGGGCCGGGCTGGGCGTTCTCAGGCAGGATATCCTCCAGAATGGATTCCACCTGCTGCAAATCCCGAATCGCGCGACGGATGCGCTGACCGGTCAAATCCTGGAAGGAGCAGGCCTCAAAGATCGCATTCACCCTTTCGGTGATGGCGGGCAGGGCCTCCGGGCTGCCGGAGCCCTTTTCCAGCCATTCCTGAATGGCCTCGGCCGCTTCCAGAATGGTATTGGCGGCGGCTTCGGTGGCCTGCACCACCGCTTCCAATTCCTGGCCAGAGGTCCGATTGCCCGGCTGAGGGGCGGAAATCATGCCGGCGATTCTTTCATGAACGGAGGATATCTGGCTGGCCAGGTTTTCCTCGCTCATGCCCAGAAGCTGCACGCTGGCGGAGACTTCGGCGCTCACTTCAGCGATGCGGCGGTCCATAAAGGCGCGCAAATCGCCGAAAAGGGGCTCCATGGCGGCCCTGAGCACTTCCGGGTCCGGCAGCGTATCCGCTTGCGAATGCGACATGAGACTTCGTCCTGAATCCAAAGGGCGGCCAAACCGCCGGGTGATCACAGGCGCATTAAACACCCATAAAGGTGAAATCTCCGTTTCTGTGGGCCGGGTCTTGTGTGGAAAACTTCTGGGCGCTATAGCCCCCGCTCCCGCGCTGTGGCCCCATGGACATGCCCGGCCGGAACCCCCTTCCCACCGCATGGTGCGGCCCCGGCAACGGGTGCAAGGCGGAAGGGCTGACCCCAATAGGAGGGCCAAATGTCCAAGATGAAGACGAAATCAAGCGTGAAAAAGCGCTTCCGTCTGACTGCGACCGGCAAGGTCAAGGCCGGCGGTGGCTTCAAGCGCCACATGCTTTCTGCCAAGGCTTCCAAGATGAAGCGCCAGAACCGCGGGACCTTCGTGCTGGATAAGCAGGATGGCGATACCGTGAAGCAATGGCTGCCCTATGGGCTGGACCGGTAAGAAAGGAAGCGCAAAATGGCTCGTGTAAAACGCGGCGTTACCAAGCACGCCCGCCACAAGAAGGTTCTCAAGCTTTCTGAAGGTTATGTCGGCCGGTCCGGCACCGCCTATCGCCCCGCTTTGGAGCGGGTGGAAAAGGCGCTGCAATATGCCTATCGCGACCGTCGGAACAAGAAGCGCGACTTCCGTGGCCTTTGGATTCAGCGCATCAATGCTGCTGTCCGTGAGCATGGCCTGACCTATTCCCGCTTCATCGCCGGCATCAAGGCGGCGGGGATTGAGATGGACCGCAAGGTGATGGCGGCGCTTGCCTTTGACGAACCGGCGGCCTTCGCGGCGCTGGTGGAAAAGGCGAAGGCGGCCGGCGCCGCCTGATTACCACCGCCCCGGCGATCCGGGGCGGCGACCCAGCATCACGCAAGGGCCGCTTCCTGGTTGCACCGGGGATGCGGCCCTTTGTTCATGTGGACCTGTCATCATGACCGATGATCTTGCCGCCCTCAGGGCCGAAACTGAAGCCGCCATTGCCGCCGCTGCCGATCCGCGTGCGCTGGATGCGGTGCGTGTCGCCGTTTTGGGCAAATCTGGCACGCTCACCGCGCTGCTGAAGGGGCTTGGTGCCGTCGCCCCCGAAGCGCGCAAGGAACGTGGCGCAGCGCTGAACCAGGTGAAAGCCGCGATTGAGGCTGCCCTGGAAGCGCAGCGCGCTGTCGTGGAAGCCCGCGCGCTGGATGCGCGCTTGGCGGCGGAACGCATGGATGTGTCGCTACCGCCGCGCCCCTTCGCGCCCGGCACGGCAGCGGAAGGCGGCATCCACCCCATCGCGCGCACCATGGAAGAACTGACCACGCTGTTCGGCGCCATGGGCTTCAAGGTGGCGGAAGGTCCCGATATCGAAAGCGACTGGCATAATTTCGGCGCACTCAATATCTCGGATCACCATCCGGCGCGGCAGGACCACGATACGTTTTATGTGCCGGCAGTGGATGGCCGCCGGCCAGTGCTGCGCACCCATACCTCGCCGGTGCAAATCCGCACCATGCTGACCGAAGCGCCACCCATTCGCGTGATTGTACCTGGCCGCACCTACCGCGCGGATCATGACGCGACGCATTCGCCGATGTTTCATCAGGTGGAAGGTTTGGTGATTGATCGAAACATACATCTTGGCCATTTGAAGGGCTGTTTGATTGATTTCCTGCGCGCCTTTTTCGGCATTGCCGATCTGCCAGTACGGTTTCGCGCTTCCTATTTCCCCTTCACGGAACCTTCCATGGAAGTGGATATCGGCTGGAGCCGCAAAACCGGCGAATTGGGCAAGGGCGGTGATTGGCTGGAGATTTTGGGCTCTGGCATGGTGCACCCGAAGGTCTTGGCGAATTGCGGCATTGATCCGCGCGAATGGCAGGGCTTTGCCTTTGGCATGGGGATTGAACGCATCACCATGTTGAAACACGGCATTCCTGATCTGCGCCCCTTCTATGAGGCCGATATCCGCTGGCTCAGGCATTACGGCGCCGATCCGCTTTCCCCACCTTCCTTGGTGGAAGGAGTGTAAGGCGATGAAATTCACCCTTTCCTGGCTGAAGGCGCATCTTGATACGCAGGCCACGCTGGATGAGATCCTGACTGCGCTGAATACCATCGGGCTTGAGGTTGAAGGTGTGGAAGATCGCGGTGCGGCACTCGCGAATTTCCGCATTGCTCATGTGGTGGAAGCCGAACAGCACCCCAATGCGGATCGGCTGCGCGCGCTGAAGGTTGATACCGGCGATGGCAAGCTGCTGTCTGTGGTGTGCGGCGCGCCCAATGCGCGCGCGGGCATGAAGGGTGTCGCGGCTTTGCCTGGTGCCTATATTCCCGGCACGGGCATTACGCTGAAGGCCGGCGAAATACGCGGCGTGAAATCGGAAGCGATGATGCTGTCCGCGCGCGAAATGGGCCTGGGCGATGATCACACCGGCATTGTTGATCTGCCCGAGGATGCGCCGCTGGGTGAAGCCTATGTGCGCTGGGCGGGGCTGGATGACCCGATTATTGAAATCAGCGTGACGCCCAATCGCGGCGACGCGCTTTCCGTGCATGGCGTGGCGCGGGATTTGGCGGCAGCCGGGCTTGGGCGTTTGAAGCCCCTGCCCTCACCCGCGATCAAGCCCGCCTATGCTTCACCGCTTGCCTGGGAAATCGCCGATCCGCGCGCCTGCGATTACGTGCTGGGCCGCGCCATTCGTGGTGTGAAGAATGGGCCTTCGCCGAAATGGCTGCAGGATTGGCTGATGGCGATTGGCCAACGCCCGATCAATGCGCTGGTGGATGTGACCAATCTCTTCACCTTCGGCCTTGGTCGGCCCTTGCATGTGTTTGATGTGGCGAAGGTGCATGGCAAGGCGCTGACCATGCGCATGGCGCGTGAAGGCGAAAGCCTGCTGGCGCTGAATGGCAAGACGTATGAATTAACGCCGGAAGATGGCATCATCGCCGACTCAGCCGGGCCGGAAGCGCTTGGCGGCATTATCGGTGGCGAGGCGACCGGCTGCGATGAAGCCACCACCGAATGCTTCATCGAATGCGCGATTTTCGACCCCGTGCGCATCGCCCTTTCAGGCCGCCGCCATGATGTGCGCACCGATGCGCGCGCGCGGTTTGAACGCGGCGTGGATCAGGCGCTGCCGCGCTTGGCGCTTGACCTCGCGACGCAAGCGATGATCGAGATTTGCGGTGGCGAGGCCAGTGAAATCGTCGGTGCCGGCGCGGAACCTGCCTGGCAGCGTCAGGCCAGCCTGCGCTTTGAACGCCTGGCAAGCTATGGCGGCGATGATGTCGCGCCTGACCGCGCCGTTGAAATCCTGCAAAGCCTGGGCTTCACCGTGGCGGCGCGGGATGCGGCGCGCGTCACCGTCAATGTGCCAAGCTGGCGCAATGATGTGGCAGGCAAGGGGGCGCTCGCGCAGGCTGCCGAACTCAGCGCGGAACGTGCCAAGGCGGCGGCGGAAGGCTGCGCCGAAATTGAACCGGAATGCGATTTGATTGAGGAAGTGCTGCGTATTCGTGGGTTGAACACCATTGCGCCGGTTTCGCTGCCGGTGAGCGGGATCATCCCCGCGCCGGCCTTCACGCCGAAGCAGGCGCGCGCATCCCTCGCGCGGCGCGTGTTGGCAGCGCGTGGCATGCAGGAAGCGGTGACCTTCGCCTTCATGGAATCCAAAACCGCTGCGCTGTTCGGTGAAACCCCGGCGGCGCTGCGCCTGGAAAACCCCATTGCGGAAGATTTGGACCAGATGCGGCCAACGCCGGTGGCGTCTCTGCTGCTGGCGGCGGGGCGCAATGCGGCGCGTGGTTTTGCTGATGTGGCGCTTTGTGAAATCGGCGCGGCCTATCAGGATGTGACGCCGGAAGGTCAGGCGGCCGTGGCGGCCGGCGTGCGCCATGGCGCCACGCCGCGCCATTGGGCGGAAGCCGCGCGCGGCGTGGATGCGCTGGATGCCAAGGGCGATGCCATGGCGGTGCTGGCCGCACTCGGTCTGCCCATGGCGGCCCTTTCCGTTACCGCCGATGCACCGGGCTTCTATCATCCGGGCCGTTCCGGCCAGGTGCGCCAGGGGCCGAAGACCGTGCTCGCCCGCTTTGGCGAAATCCATCCGCGGGTGCTGGCCGCGCTCGACCTGCCCGGCCCGGCCGTGGCGTTTGAGGTGTTCCTTGATGCCATTCCGGAACCCAAGCGCCGCAAGAAGGGCGCGCCCGATCTGCCGGCCTTCCAGCCGCTCCGGCGCGACTTCGCCTTCCTGGTGGATGAGGGTGTCGCTGCCGAGACGCTGATCCGCGCCGCGCGCGGGGCAGAACGCATGCTGATCACCGATGTCGCGCTGTTTGACCGCTATGCGGGGGATAAGTTGCCAGCCGGCAAGGTGAGCCTGGCGCTGCAAGTGACCATCCAGCCGCGTGAGGCGACGCTGACCGACGCGCAAATCGACGCCGTGGCAGAGAAGATCGTCGCGGCAGTCAGCAAAGCGACCGGGGCCGTGCTGCGCGCATGACCCTCCTGGCCCCGGGAAAGCCGGGGCCAAAGCCGGGTCCAGGGCATTGCGCGTTTGACTTCCGGCCCTGCTGCCTTATCTCCGCCCTTGAAAACACCAGCGCCACGCCGCGCCGGCACCCCCGGGACCATCATGACTGACACGCCGCTTTCGCTGATCCGCAATTTCTCGATCATCGCCCATATTGATCACGGGAAATCCACGCTTGCCGACCGGCTGATCCAGCAGACCGGCGCGCTTTCCGCGCGCGAAATGAAGGAACAGGTCCTGGATAATATGGAGCTGGAGCGTGAGCGTGGCATCACCATCAAGGCACAGACCGTCCGCCTGACCTACCCCGCCAAGGACGGCAAGACCTATGTGCTGAATTTGATGGACACGCCCGGTCATGTGGACTTCGCTTATGAAGTCAGCCGATCTCTGGCCGCCTGTGAAGGTTCGCTGCTGGTGGTGGATGCGTCCCAGGGGGTTGAGGCGCAAACACTCGCCAATGTCTATCAGGCGATTGATGCGGGCCATGAGATTGTGCCGGTGCTGAACAAGATTGACCTGCCGGCGGCCGAGCCTGATCGCGTGAAGCAGCAGATTGAAGATGTGATCGGGCTTGATACTTCCGATGCGGTGATGATCAGCGCCAAGACGGGCCTGAATATCGAAGGCGTGCTGGAAGCCATTGTGGAAAGGCTGCCGCCGCCGAAGGGTGATGCATCCGCCACCACCAAGGCGCTGCTGGTGGATAGCTGGTATGATGCCTATCTGGGCGTGATCATCCTGGTGCGTGTGAAGGATGGCCATTTGCGTAAGGGCCAGCGCATTCGCATGATGTCATCCGGCGCGGTGCATACCATCGAACAGGTTGGTGTCTTCACGCCAAAGCTGGTGCCGGTGGAAAGCCTTGGCCCCGGTGAGATGGGCTATCTGACAGCCGCCATCAAAACCGTGGCGGATACGAATGTTGGCGATACCATCACGGATGACCGCAACCCTGCCGCCGCGGCTTTGGCCGGCTTCAAGCCCTCAATCCCCGTGGTGTGGTGCGGGCTATATCCGGTGGATGCGGATGATTTCGAAAAGTTGCGCGAATCGCTTGGCAAGCTGCGGCTCAATGACGCATCCTTCCATTATGAACCGGAAACCAGTGCGGCGCTGGGTTTTGGTTTTCGCTGCGGCTTTCTCGGCCTTTTGCATCTGGAGATTGTGCAGGAAAGGCTTTCGCGCGAATTCGATCTTGATCTGATCGCGACCGCGCCTTCGGTGGTGTACAAGGTGCACAAGACGAATGGCGAAATGTTCGAATTGCACAACCCCGCCGATATGCCCGATGGCAGCGTGCTGGATCACATTGAAGAACCCTGGATCAAGGCGACCATCATGTTGCCCGATGATTACCTGGGTTCTGTTTTGGCGCTGTGCAATGAACGCCGCGGGCAGCAGGTGGAACTGACCTATGTCGGCTCTCGTGCCATGCTGGTCTATCGGATACCGTTGAATGAGGTGGTGTTCGATTTCTATGACCGGCTGAAATCAGTCTCACGCGGTTATGCCTCCTTCGATTATCAGATGGATGGCTATGAAGAAGGCGATCTGGTGAAGATTTCCATCCTGGTGAATAATGAACCTGTCGATGCATTGTCTTTCATGGCGCATCGCGCCCAAGCGGAACGGCGCGGCCGGCAGATTTGCGAAAAATTGAAGGAACTGATTCCCCGCCAATTGTTCAAAATCCCCATCCAGGCAGCAATTGGCGGGCGCGTGATTGCGCGTGAGACGATCTCAGCGCTTTCCAAGGATGTGACGGCAAAATGCTATGGCGGTGACATCAGCCGCAAGCGCAAGCTTCTGGAGAAGCAGAAGGAAGGCAAGAAGCGCATGCGGCAATTCGGCAAGGTGGAAATCCCGCAAAGCGCCTTTATTGCGGCGCTGAAGATGGATAGCTGACGAAGCTTATCTTGCAGCCCGTGGAAACCCTTCGCGGTAGAGCGACCAATGGATGGGCGGTCACGGATTTGCGCTCTTGCCCGTGATTGCGCTCAGGAACTGACGATCCGTCCATCCACCAAGTGAACGCGGCGTGTGGCGCGTTTGGCGAGTTCCGCATCATGCGTCACCACCAGAATGGCGCGGCCTTCTTCCGCCGCCAGGCGCTGGAAAATATCGAAGACTGCCGCGGCATTGCGTGTGTCCAGATTGCCGGTGGGTTCATCGGCCAGGATGATGGCGGGGTCATTGGCCAGGGCGCGCGCGATGGCGGCGCGTTGGCGCATGCCGCCGGAAAGCTGTTCCGGCAATTTTGCCGCCGCTTCGGCCATGCCAAGCGCTTCCAGCAATTTCATCGCCTGCGCGCGGGCCGCCGCATCCGTAAGGCGGCCAAGCCGGCGGATGGGGATCAGCACATTATCCAGCGTGGAAAATTCCGGCAGCAGGAAATGGAATTGAAACACGAAGCCAAGCCGCGCGAGGCGCAGATTGGCGAGTTCTGCCGCGCTTAGGCTTGCCGTGTCGCGGCCTTCCAGCAATACGCGGCCTTCGGTGGGGCGATCCAGCAATCCCAGCAGATAGAGCAGCGATGATTTGCCCGACCCGGATGGCCCGGTGATGGCGATGAATTCGCCGCGCTCCACCTTCAAGGATGCGTCGGCCACCAGTGTCACACCTTCCGGCAGGCGGCGCGTGATGTGTTGCGCTTCCAACAAAGGGGGCGGGCTGGTCATGCCGCGCCGCGAATGGTCTGCACGGGGTCAAGCCGCGCAGCGCGGCGCGCCGGCACCACGGCAGCGATACTGGCCGAGAGCAGCGCAAAGAAGGAAGCAACCGCAAAAATCCGCCAATCATGCGCGAGCAGAAAGCGGTCATTCCCTGCCGGCGTTTCGGTATTGAATCAGATTTGCGCCAGGCCTTCGATCATGATCTGGCCGAGCACGCAGCCAAGCACGGCACCCAGCAGCCCCGCAATCATGCCCTGCAACAGAAACAGCCACTGGATATCGCCTTCCGTGAAACCGAGTGATTTCAGGATGGCGATGTCGCGCGTTTTCTCGAACACTACGGTTGAGATGATATTGTAAATCCCAAAAGCCGCGACCAGCAGAATGGCGCCCGTCACGCTATACATGATGGCATTCTGAATGACGAAAACCGTCAGCACATTGCGGTTCTGTTCTTCCCAGCTTTCGGACCTATCGCCAAAGCGGGCTTCAATTTGTCGCGCCAAGGCTTCCGCCCCTGTCACATCATTCAGCCGCAGCAGGATTTGATTGACCACATTGGGCCGGTCTTGCAGGATTTGATTGACCTTGAGCAGCGTATAGCCGGCCTGATTATCAAGCGTGGTGAGGCCCGTTCGGAAAATGCCCACAATCTTCATTTGCAGGCTGATACCCCTGGGCGACACCGCGATGATGGTATCGCCCAAGGCAACACCAAGTTTTTGCGCCAACCCAATGCCGATGATCAGCCCATTCGCCGTGCTGCGCAAATCTTCCATGCTGCCCTGGATCAAATCCTTCTCCAGGTTTGAGACTCGGCGATACCGTGCCGGTTCGATCCCCGTGATGGAAACCGAAACATCGCGCGACCCGTAGCGGAGCAACGCCTGACCGGTCAGGATGGGCGATGAATAGACACCGGGGATGGCTTCCAATATCGCCATTTTCTCCGCACTGGCGCGGATGCCGCGGATGCGTTCAGTTGGCTTCACGCCGGCAAGTGCCACAGCGCCATCAGGATGGGCGATTTCCACCGCCTGCGGCAGCGGGCGGCGCGTTTCATCCTTCACGATGATATGCGGCTGCACATCAATCACCTGTTCGATGAAATAGGTCTGAAACCCGCGCATGAGTGAGGCGATGGCAATGAAGAACGCCACACCCAAGGCAACCCCCATCACTGATACCAAGGTCTGCCGGCGACGGCGGGAAAGCATGCCGCGCGCAAGATCAAAAATCAGCTTCATGGCCTTAAGCGTATCGCCTGGCCATCCTTCAGGCCCTGCGGCGGATCAAGCACCACGACCTCACCGGCTGCGAGACCTTGGCGGATTTCAACCGCGCGCGGGCCCTGCACACCAACCGTCACCTGGCGCCGCCTTGCCACTTCGCCTTGCGCGACAAATACATGATCACCGCGCAGCGCTGCCGGCGGGATCAACACGGCATTGGCGGTCTCTCGCAGCACGATATTCGCCTCCACCGTCATGCCGATCATGAGCGGCGTGTCATCGGGCAGGGAAAGACGCACGCGATAGGCCTTGCGTGTCGCATCACCTTTTGGCGTGATTTGCGCAACGGTCGCATGCAGCACCTGCCCGGCGAAAGCATCGGCGCGCAGCAGGGCGCGTTGGCCTTCGCGGATTTGGGCGATGTCTTCCTCATCCACTTCCGCCGTAATGCGGAGCGGCTTTGGTTCGCCAATCCAAAACAGGGACGCGGGGGTATCCACAACCTCTCCCACCTCGGCATCGCGGCGCAATACCAGACCAGCAGAGGGCGCGCGCACCACGTAATCATCCAGCCGGCGCTGCGCGGCATCAGCCACGGCGCGTACGGCGCGGGCTTCGGCTTCCGCGCGATCAAGCGTGGCGCGGGATGCGACATCACGCGCGACCAGGGTGCGCACACGGGCCAGATCTTCCTGTGCGAAAAGGGCGCGGGCTTCGGCTTCTTCAGCGCGGTGGCGCGCTTCACGATCATCCAACTGCGCCATGGGCTGGCCAGCTTCAACGCGGGCACCTTCTTCGACCAGTACAGCGGTGATGCGGGCGCGCTGGGCGGGGCCTAGCTTGGCCCAATGCACCGGTTCCACATTGCCGGTGGCATAGACCGCCTGGACCGCCGGGCCGGTGGTGGCGGTGGCCACCGTGACGGCGGGGGACAGGCTGCGCCAGACCCACACGCCGGCCAGGCTAAGCAAAAGCAGTAACAGAGGGATGATGAACCGGGCACGCATGATGCTAGTGGTGCGATTCATGCTAACCTTTCCCAATCCAAAAAAAACGGACCCCGCGCACCACTAGCCCTATATTTGGTGGGCCGATTCACGCTGCTGTCGGGAATCGACAGCAGCGACCGGACCACTAGCCTAACATGAGAGGTGGCTGCTTGGCTCCCCTCCCGCGCAGGATGAAGTGCCACGGCGAACCGCAATGTCCATCTCCACGCGAAAGCACTCTCGCTGCGTCTGTTTCGGGGAAGGGTCAAAGCCAAGACAGAAGAAGCTGTTTTGCCGCATGGGGGTCCCGCGCAACGTTTGAATGGCCGTTGCACAACGGCATCAGAAAACCAATCACAGGCCAAAGCGACGCCATCGGCTCAAAGATTCGTGAGCAAGACTGGAAACATGTATATCAGCCCAGGTATAATGGCTGCGTCACCGCAGCAGTGCCTTCCATGCCCAGCAGTTCCAGCCTGCCGCTTGCCGGGCACATCATGGCCGCAAGGCGTGATCCCTCATTCGCGATGGGTGGCTTGAGCCAGGCGAATTCATGCGGCACCGGCCCGGCCAATAGCGCTGTCATGGCGGCGTGGCGTTCGGCGCTATAGCGCCAGCGTGGTGCGCCGGGATTGGCGATGCATTGCCAGCCATTGGCAGCAACGGCATTGGGGGCCGCTTCGATCACGGCATGCGAGGCTTCCGCCCTTTCAATCACCGCAGCCTCGCCAGGGCGCGTGCCGGCGAGTGAAAAGATAGCGCCCGCCGCCAGGGGCGTATCGCGCAGCATGGCCAGCGCAGCGGCGTAATCCGGCGCGGTATCGCAAACCAAGCGTATCAGATGTGCCGGCGGCAGGCCACGATGGCGCCAGCGTGCCGGGCGTGCCGCAAGCCAATCCACGACAAGCCCCAGCAAATCAGCCCCTGCCCAGCGCGCCAGCCGCGCAATGGCGCGTTGCGGCAGCGGCGGCTGGTTGATGGCAAGGCAAAAGCGCCCTGGCGCGAGTGCGGTGATCACGCCCGCAAAGCCTGGCCAGCCAAGATTGAGCCAATCCCCCGCCGGCCCCGCCTGACGAAAGACGCAAAGCCGCTCGCCAAGCCCTTCCAGGGGCCAATCCAGAACGCGGAGCATAAAGGGCGCCTCAGCAGCACAAAGCCCCACCGTGCAGCCCCATTCGAAGGAAAGGTTCAGCGCGTAAGCACCGGGTCCGGGCAGGGCTGCTGCGATGCCCTCGATCTCCGCGCGCAGAGGATTGTCGTTGCGGCGGAGCCAATGGCGCGAAAGCCTATCGGCAATCGAAAGCCCGAGCGGCGTATAATGCCCGCGCGCCCAGCGCCAAAGGGATTCCGCGCGCACCGGCGCGGCGCGCATGGCAGCGAGCGAGGGTTGCCTTTCAGCGCGCAGATCGAAAACGGGAATGGCGGGTAGCAATGATGCGAACTCCTGATGATTTATCTGGCGAAACTGAAGCCGCTTGTCTGTTACCCCTTGTGAGGAAGTGTGACGCGGGCAAGCGGGTCTGGCAAGGCGCAGTTTCAACCCGCGCGGTTCTGGCCTATTGCGCCTGAGCATGTCTCATCCTGGCCTCCCACTCGCCATCTGCCTGCTCGCGGTACCCTTTGTCGCGGTGTTGCAATCCAAGGCCATGACGCCGCTGGCGCTGATCCCCATGGCGATTACGCTTGGGCTTGGTTGGCGCGCCGGCTGGCGGCCAGGCCAGCCGCAAGGCGCGGTGCTGCTGCTTGGCCTGCTGCTGGCCGGCTGGGCGGGTATTACCGCGCTTTGGGCACCAGAACCGGGGCGCGCGGCGCTTCTCGCCCTGACCCTGGCCGCAATGATGCTGCTGGCGCATGGCGCGGCGGGGGCGGCGCAAGGGGCGCGGCTGATGCCCTGGATTGGTTTCGGCCTGGTGCTGGGCCTGGCGGCGGCCTTCTTCGATTGGCAAAGCGGTCATGCGTTGCGCGCTGCCGTGCGCGGGCTCAAGGAGGTGCCGGCGACGCTGATGTTCGGGCTGAAGCCGGCAGCATCGCTGATGGCGCTTTTGCTGCCCATGGCTTTTGCGATGGCCTGGCCCTGGATCGCGCGCGCGGCACTATTGGCGCTCGGCGCTGGCGTTTTGATCACCCTGCCCGGGGAGACCGCGCGGCTTGCGACGATTGCCGGCTTGGGCGCGGCGGCTATCAGCCTTGCCGCGCCGCGCCTTGGGCCAAGGCTGGTCGGGGCAGGGGCGGCTTTGGTGATCCTGCTGATGCCCTTACTCGTCGCTTTTGTGCCGAAAATCCCCTCGGCCAGCCTGCCGCCTTCGGCGGTGCATCGGCTGGTGATCTGGGATTTCGCCGCTGCGCGCATTGCTGAAAAGCCGATCACCGGCTGGGGCCTGGAAGCCAGCCGCGCCATGCCGGGCGGGCGGGCGCAGCCGGATGCCGCAACGCTGGACCGGCTGAACATCGCCAACCCCGCGCAGCGCGAAGCTCTGGCACTGCCGCATGTGGAGGTGATGCCGTTGCACCCGCATAATGGCGCCTTGCAGCTTTGGCTGGAATTGGGCGGCATTGGCGCGCTGATCGGCGCGGCGCTGATGCTGGCGCTGGGTGTTGCGGCATCCCGCAGCGCGGCACCGGCAGCCGGGGCGGGGATGCTTGCCTCCGCCGCCGTCACCGGCATGCTTTCCTTCGGGCTTTGGCAGGCCTGGTGGGTCGCGAGCCTATTGCTGGCCATGGTGGCGCTGGCAGCGCAAAAGCCTTCCGGCGTTGCAAAATCAGGGTTTTATCCCCCAAACCGCGCAAATTCTCGCGCCAAATCCTCATAAATCGCGCGCTTGAAGGCCACGGCCAGCGCGGGTAATTCGTCAAGCTGCGCCCAGCGCCAGGCATCGAATTCCGGGTGCGGATCAAGATCAAGCCGGATATCGGCATCATCGCCCAGAAAGCGGAGCGCAAACCATTTCTGCCTTTGCCCGCGATACCTTCCGCCGAGCGCCTTGCCAATCAGCTCCGGCGGCAGATCATAGAATAGCCAGCCGGGATGTTCGGCCAGGATTTCGGCCTTGTCGGTGCCGATTTCCTCCTGCAATTCGCGGAAGATCGCGATGGCGGGATCCTCGCCGGCATCCATCCCGCCTTGCGGCAATTGCCAACCGCCCGCCGCCCCTTCGGCATTGGGCAAATCAGCGCGCCGCGCCACCAGCACCTGCCCCGCCGCATTGAACAGCAGCGCGCCGACATTATCGCGGTAGGGCAGCGTCATTGTGTGCGGGTTTCGGCGGTCTCTGGCGGGCGGCGGATCAGTACTGATACGGGGGCGAGCACCACAGCGCGACGTTCAAGCCCCGCCGCCCAAGCCACCAGCCGATCCACCACCACCGGGGTCGCGGCATGCGCGAGGCCAAGGGCAGAACCGCGTGCCTTTGCAATAGTCTCAAGCTCTCCAAGGCGGCGTTCGATTTCCGTCCGGGTCGCGGGTTCATCCAGGATCACATCCACCGAACGGCCCCAGGCCCGCGCCGGCCCGGCAACACCCGGGCGCGCATCCACGAACAACAGGCCACGATTGCGGAGTGATTCCTGCAGCGCGAGGTAGCTTTGCTCCATGGCGGCGAAGCGCTCACCCCGCATGCCGCCGACCACGCCGATGGCGCCCACATAGCCCGGAAAGCGCGACAGCACCCATTCCAGATTGGCCATGTTTTCGGGGGCAGAGCGCCCGGTCAGCAGGGCGCGATTGCCGGGGTCATTCAATGGATAGCCGGCGGGTTCCAGCGGCAGGCCGATCAGGGTTTCAGCCCCCTTGGCGCGTAGCCGTTCCGCCACCTGAGCCGCTCGCGGCGCATAGGGGGAAATGGCGAAGGTAACGGCCGGCGGCAGGCGACGAATGGCGTCGTCCGTTTGCGCATTCGAAATGCCGATATCGGCCACGATGATGCCAATGCGCGGGCGGCTATCCTGCCGATCAAATTGCCCGGCATAGGCGCGGATGGAGGTGCGGCCATCAGCCCCAACGCGCGGCAGCGCGCCAAAGCGCCCCTGTTCCAGCAGGGCGGTATCGGGCGCGGGGATGGGCCGTGCGGCGGGAAATTCCGGCGCGGCAACCGGCACATCCAGCGGCGGCGGAGCCGGGGCGTCAGGGGTTTGCGCGGGTGCTTCGGCGACCGGGGCAGGCTGATCCGGCGCAGCCGGTGCAGGCGCTTCAGCTTGGGCAGCCGATGGGGGCGGCGGCGAAGCTTCGGGCGTCGCGGCGGGCGGGGCTGGCGTTTCAGCCACCGGCACAGGTGCCGGCACGGGTGGCGGTTCCGCCTGGGCGGGTGCGGGTATGGGTGCGGGTGCGGGGGATGGCGCAGCCTCGGCCACTGTCGCCTCACGCGGCTCTGGCGGGCCTAGGTTGTCAAGCCAAAGCCCGCCGCCGCCCAGCAGCAGCAGCACCAAAACCCAAAACAGGCCAAGCCCGCGCCAGCCGGCGAATACCCGGCGCGGTAATCCTTCTGCCATCACACCCTCAGCGCTGCCCGCCGCGTGGCGCCGAAGCCATGCCGCGCAGCAGTATCAAAGCCTGTTGAAGTTGATGATCCGTTTCCGGCTTGGTGGGATCAAAGGCTGGGGCGCCTTCAGCGGGTTGGCGCACCACGCGCTCCAACAGCCCCGCCGGCAGGTTGAGCGGTGGCGGCGGGATGGGCGCGCGGGTTTCCGCCTGGGTTTCATTGCGGAGTGAGCGGCGCAAATCCGCTTCCCGATCACGCGGCGGCTGGGCGGCGCGCGTTTCTTCGCGTGTCGCCAGCACTTCTATATCGGGTTCAATCCCCGTCCCCTGGATGGACCGGCCAGAGGGCGTGTAATACCGCGCGGTGGTCAAACGAATGGCATCATGACCCGGCACCGGCATCACGGTCTGTACGCTGCCCTTGCCGAAGGATTTCACGCCCACCACC
>JADCFR010000474.1 GCA_020249415.1 Roseomonas sp.
AGCATATTGATCGCGCCATGCACGCTGGTTTTCAGCGTCTGCACCGGGTCATGCTGGTAATGGATGGGGGAGGCCGGGCAGGCGAGATTATAGATCTCATCAACCTCGACATAAAGCGGGAAGGTCACATCATGGCGGATCAATTCGAAATAAGGGTGATCCAGCAGCGCTTCGATATTGGCCTTATTGCCAGTGAAGAAATTATCGGCGCAAAGCACCTCATGCCCTGCTTCCAAAAGCGCATCGCATAAATGGCTACCGACAAAGCCGGCACCCCCAGTGACCAGGATGCGCTTGCGCGCGTGGTATTCCCGTTTGGTTTCGTTCTTATTGTCCATTATCGCCCCACCGCATAACCCTGCATGCCGCGCGGATTGGCGCCGGCGCGGATCGTGCCATCGGCTTCGCGCCGCGCCCCGGTCAGCCGCCCTTCAGACCAATCGCCACCCGCTTCCGCCTGATGGCCACGCGCCGTCAACGCCGCCAGCACTTCCGGCGCATAGCGCCCTTCAATCACCAGCTTGCCGGGCTTGGCGCCACGCGGCCAGAAGCTGCTGATCCAATGTTCGGAGTGGAAGGAAGGTGCGTCAATCGCTTCCTGGATATTCATGCCATGATGCAGCATGCGCAACAGCATGATGGTCTGCCATTGATCCTGCTGTTCTCCGCCAGGTGTGCCGAAGCTCATCCAGGGCTTGCCATCGCGCAGCACAAGTGCGGGTGACAGCGTGGTGCGTGGGCGCTTGTTCGGTTGCAGGCCATTGGGCAGCGTTTCATCCAGCCAGAACATCTGGCAGCGCGTGCCAAGGCAGAAGCCAAGCTCAGGAATCGCCGGCGAGGATTGCAGCCAGCCGGCGGAAGGTGTCGCACTCACCATATTCCCGGCCGCGTCAATCACATCCACATGGCAGGTATCGCCACCCGCGGCCCCAAGCCGAGAGACCGTGGGCTCACCACTGCCGGCAGCAGCAGCCATTTCCTGCGCGCGGCGGATGGCAGCAGCGTAATCCGTGCGCGGGGTGCGGCCATCGGGCGAACCGGGGCGGAATTCCATGCTGGCGGCAGCGTCAATCAAAGTGCGGCGCGCGGCGTTATAGGCGGGCGACAGTAGCGTTGCCATTGGCACATCTACAAAATCGGGATCGCCATAAAAGGCTTCACGATCCGCGAAGGCGAGCTTCATCGCCTCCGCCACCAGATGGATGAAATCCGCGCCCAGCGGGTCCATTGTCGCAATATCATCACCCGCTATCAAAGCCAGGGTTTGCAGCATGGCGGGGCCCTGGCTCCAGGGGCCGCATTTCAGCACGCTATGGCCGTGATAATCCAAGCCGAGCGGTTCTTCGATGGTCGCGGACCAGCCGGCCAAATCCTGGCCATTCAGCACGGCACGATGGCGCCGGCCCGATGTATCCATCGCTTCCGTTGTGCGGCAGAAGCGTTCAATCGCTTCCGCCACAAAGCCGCGATACCAGGCTCGCCGTGCGGCTTCGATTTGTGCCACGCGATCGCCGCCGGCGGCCTCGGCTTCGCGGACCACGCGTTCATAGGTATCGGCCAATGTCGGGTTGGCATAAAGCCCGCCCGGCGCCGGGCCGCCACCCCGCAGCCACAGCGCGGCAGAGGTTTTCCATTCCGCCTCAAACAAGGGGCGCACCGAATCAATCGTGGCGCGCACGCGTGGCACCATGGGCGCGCCATGCCGCGCATAGCCAATGGCATAGGCAAGGATATCGCGCGGCTTCCAGGTGCCATGGTCGCGCAGCATCAGCATCCAGGCGTCAAAGGCGCCGGGGATGGGCGCGGCCAGCATGCCGGTGCCGGGCATTATTTCATGGCCGAGGTTCTTCATGAGCGCGACATTCAAGCCGGCGGGGGCAGGGCCCTGGCCGCAAATCGCCTGCTGCTGGCCGGTGCGCGCATTATGCAGGATGATGGGGCAATCACCGCCCGGCCCATTCAAATGCGGCTCGACGATTTGCAGCGTGAAGCCGGCGGCGGCGGCTGCATCAAAGGCATTGCCGCCCCGTTCCAGCACCGCCATGCCGACCTGGGAGGCGATCCAATGGGTGGACGCCACCGCGCCAAAGGTCCCGCTGATTTCCGGGCGGGTCGTGAAGCCACGCGCCCCTTCCTTCGCCGGGAAGCCGATGGACGCAAGGTTGGTGTGGGACATGAGCGCTATTGTTCCATCTCTCCGCTGGGTGGGCTTCTGAACCGACCGGGGCCGTGTTTAGGCGAAATGGTCAGAAATACAAAATTTACTGCGCGAACCTTCCATCCTCGTTCATCCGGCGCGCAGCAAAAGCCTGTTTGATCCCATTTTCCACGCAGCCAAGTTTGTCACTCGGCTTGAAAATGCTCAGGCCTCAGCCAGGCCGCCATCGGGTTCGGCGCGCATTTCGGCAAAGACGCCTTTGGCGATGATCATCGCCTCCCGCACCGCAGGCAGGCCGATATAGCCGCAAAGATGCATGAGCGCTTCGGCCAGCTCATCCTCGGTCCAGCCCATACGGCGCGCCATGCGCAGATGGATGGCAAGTTCCGGCCAGGCATGGGTGGCGGTATCGGAAATCACGCAAATCAGCGCCCTTGTCTTGAGATCGAGCCCCGGGCGAGACCAGAGCATGCCAAACACTGCTTCGCGCGCATAATCGCCGAATTTGTCCATGATGGGGTCGTTGTAAACGCCCTTGTTCATGGTCTTGACGGCGGCTTGACCCATCAGGCGCGTGCGCACTGCATCGCCCTTTTTCCAGAGTGCGGATTTGGCCATGGTTTCTCTCCCTCGGTTCTGCTGGCAGAAAGCTTAGGCCCAAGCGGGCGACTAGGTGAAGTGTGCTTCACCCGATATTCCCTCCCGATCATTGCGGCCGCGATCATGCCTCCTCATCAAGGAGGCATCGTGCTGGTAGCGCCTTGATACATCCCATGCTTTGGCCTGATGGCGGCACAAGCTATCGGGGCGTAGATGCAAGGCATTGCGGCCTTCGGAGTTCTATTGATTGAGATAGCCTTCCCTTTTCTGCCGAAAGCATGGCTAAGGTTATGCAAGGATGATCCGGTTGAAAAGGCTCGAGGTAAACCTTAGAATGCTGTCACTTGTTCATGTTGCGCGATGATGCGGTTCGCGTCCTTACCTGCGGCAGGCGCGCGCAAAAGCCCGCTTGATGGAGGGCCACTGACGCGCAGCGTGCATTCTGATAAGGAAAGTTCTTATTGGTTCAGATGGCTGGGGGAGAAGCAATGCCGCGTCCGGAGAATAAATTACGATTGGATAATGTAACACTTTGTATTGCCGATTGTCTCAATCCTCATTTGGCTGCACGCGCGCTTGAGAAATCTATGCAACAATGCGATTTCAACAGCGCATTGTTCTTCACGCATGAGGAGATCGCGATCAATCCTGGGGCGAGTCTGGTCAAGATCGGCAGAATGGATAATCGGCAAGCCTATAATCAGTTTATCCTCAAGGATCTGGCAGCTCATATCAGTACCGACTTCGCTTTGCTGATCCAATGGGACGGCTATATTCTGGACTCCCAATTTTGGCGGTCGGAATTCATGGATTATGACTATATCGGCGCGCGGTGGCATTGGCATCCTGAAGGCAAAAGGGTCGGTAATGGTGGATTTTCCCTTCGGTCACGGCGATTGTTGAACGCAACCAGTTCCAGCGACTTTCCGGTTCGGGATAATGTCGCGGAAGATGCGCAGATCTGTATTGTCTATCACGATTTTCTCGTTCAGACCTTCAATATCCGCTTCGCACCGGAGAGCATTGCAGCGCAGTTTTCCTATGAGCGGGATTTACCCAATGCCCCGACTTTTGGCTTTCACGGCCTTTTTAACATGTGGCGCCACTGTGGCGGGCAGGAAATGCTTGAGCTGATTGAAGGGTTGGATCAACGAAATCTTGAGTCGCGGGAATTCCTCGAATTATTGCTGACCTTTGCTCGGCTACGAACGTTCCAGCCACTTTTTGAGGGGTATCGGCGTATCAGGCAGAAGATATCGAGAGATGAATTGATGGCAAAGATAGCCGCGATGACGAATGACCCAAAAAAAGCTGCAGCGATCAGCACCTTGTGCGAAGAATACGCCTTCTGGCCCCATTCATCCGCTGCGAATTGAACGTGGGTTTGGGTCATTGGGCATTGTCATTGCAGGAACCACAG
>JADCFR010000475.1 GCA_020249415.1 Roseomonas sp.
CTTTTGGTGGAACGCTGGCTGATTTTCGCTGAGGCCACGCATACGGTGGCGCTTTATTATCCGGGGCAGGGCTGAATTCTTTACCCGCGCTGTGCTATCAGGCAGTGATGCTGCCTGATTTCCACGCCACCGCCGCTGCCCTGGGCGCCCTACCGCGTGAGCGCGTTCATGGGCGCGTGAATGCCATCACCGGGCTGACCATCACGCTGGAAGGCTTTGGCCCGCTGGCGGCGATTGGGGATCGGGTGGCGATCACGCCGCCAACCGGCGCGCCGGTCATGGCGGAAATCGCCGGGTTTCGCGATGGCAAGGCTCAGGCGATTGCGCTTGGGCCGCTGACAGGGCTGACATCGGGCATGCGCGCCACGCTCGCGCCGCGCCCGGCCTTGCCGGTTTCCGATGCCTGGTTGGGGCGTGTGCTGGACCCGATGGGCAGGCCCTTGGATGGCGGCCCCATGCCCGCACCAGGTGCCATTCAGCGCCCCACCCATGCGCCGGCGCCGGCGGCGGGGCAGCGTTCTCGGCTTGGCGTGCGGCTGCCGCTTGGTGTCCGGGTGCTGGACCTTTTCACGCCAGTCAGGCGCGGGCAAAGGCTTGGGCTTTTCGCGGCTTCCGGCGTTGGGAAATCAACGCTCATGGCCATGCTGGCGGGGGGCTTGGCGGCGGATGTGATTGTCTTTGCCCTTGTTGGTGAACGCGGGCGCGAATTGCGTGAATTCATCGAAGATGATTTGGGGCCGGAACGGCTTGCCCGCAGCGTGGTGGTTTGCGCCACATCGGATAGTGCCGCACCACTCCGGCGCGAAGCCGCCTATGCCGCCATGACAGTCGCCGAGCATTTCCGCGATGAGGGGCTGCAGGTGCTGCTGCTGATGGATAGCGTGACGCGCTTTGCCTTGGCCTTGCGCGAAATTGGCCTGGCGGTGGGCGAACCCCCCGCCACGCGCGGCTATCCGCCTTCGGTCTTCACTGAATTGCCGCGCTTGCTGGAACGCGCCGGGCCGGGGCCGGATAATGCGCCAGGCGCCATCACCGCGCTTTTCACCGTGCTGGTGGAAGGCGATGATCATGATGAACCCGTGGCGGACGCCGTGCGCGGCATTCTGGACGGGCATGTGGTTTTGGACCGCGCGATTGCCGAGGCCGGGCGCTATCCGCCGGTGGATGTGCTGCGCTCCGTCTCGCGCAGCATGCCCGGCGTTTTGGCGGAACAGGAATGGGAGTTGGTGGCGGAAGCCAAGCGCCTGCTCTCCACCTATAATGAGGTGAAGGATCTGGTGCGGCTTGGCGCCTATCGCACCGGCAATGACCCGGAAGCGGATGCGGCGGTGAAGCTGGCGCCGCGCATTGAAGCGGTGCTGCGCCAGCGCAAGGGCGAGATTTCACCGGTTGAGGAATCCTTCGCGGCACTCGCGCAGGCCATAGACGGGGCTTGAGACTGCCGATGGCAAGTGACTCTCTCTATCGGCTGGAATTGGCCTTGCGCCGGGCGCTGCCCGAAAGCTTCAAGAAGCTGTGGCGGCTTGGCCGGCTGGCGGTGCAACCGGTGCCGCCTTCGGCGCCACAAATTCCACAAGCGCAGCTTGAAGGCTGCCAATTGCTCAGCAATCGCATTGAAATGCTGCACCGCCTGCCAAAGGGCGGGGTGGTCGCGGAAGTGGGCACTTATCAAGGTGATTTCGCGCGCGCGATTTTGGACATCATGGCGCCGTCCCGCCTGCACTTGGCTGATATCACCTTCAGCCTGTGTCGGGCCGATGTGCTGGCCGATCCGCGCGTCGAACGGCATGAGGGTTTGTCGGTGCCCTTCCTGCAAGCCTGTGCCGATGCCAGCTTCGACATGATCTATATTGATGCCGATCACGGGTATGCGGCGGTATGTGCTGATGCGGCTGCCGCCGCGCCCAAGGTGAAGCCGGGCGGCTATCTGATCTTCAATGATTTCGCACGCATCATTCGCCCTGGCTTTGGCGTGCTTGGTGTGCATCAGGCGGTGTGTGAATTTGCGGTCAGCAGCGGCTGGCCTGTCGCGTTTTTCTGCCTTGAAGGGGAAGCGCTGTACGATATTGCTTTGCGCCGGCCTGAATAGCCTCCGGCACCATCAGGCTGCTGAAAAGCTGTCATTGAGCATCGCAATTTTGGCGCGCGAGGATATTTTCAACGCCGCTTGCGCCAAAACTTGGCCAATTTCGGTGATTTTTTGGCCCAGCCGGCACGCTCGGGACAGACGCCCGGCGTCATGCCGCCACCGCCAGCAACTTCGGCAGGCGCACCAGGTTGTATGCTGCCATCGCAAGCGTGAACTGCCAGTCCACCTTGGGCAGCCCGCGATGGCGCGCCTTGCGCATGCCAGCCACCGTCTTGGCCCAGCCGAAGGCCTCCGCGATCCGCTTGCGAATACGCAGGCTGATGGCATAGCCGGGATGGCGCGTGGTCCGGCCATCAATCGCCGAGCGTCGCCCATTGGTATGCTGCGCCACATGGGGTGTCACGTTGATCTCACGGAGTTCGGCCACGAATTCCTGCGTGTCAAAGCCTTTATCGCCGGCCAGCGTGACCTTCTGCGATCGGTCGGCATGCGGCTCTATCAGCCCCCGCGCAGCCGACCTCTCAGCATGACCCGAGGCATGCGTGGCAAGCGCACCTACGATCAGACCATGGCGGTTTTCCATCAGCGCGTGCCCCATGAAGGCCAGCTTGGCTTCCTTGCCGCGCCCCTTGCGATAAAGCCGGGCATCGGGGTCAGTGGTCGAGGCATGGGTCTCGTTGCTGCGCTTCTGGCCATGGAAATTCTGCTCACCATTGCGGCCAGCATCGGGCGGCGGGCCAGAGCCGTCCTTTGGCCGGAAGCTCTTGGTGCTGGCCCAGGCTTCGAGCAGCGTGCCGTCGACCGAGAAATGCTCGGTAGAAAGCAGGACCTTCACCTTGGGCTGCGCCAGTAACGCGCGCATGAATTCCGAGGCCACGTCGCCTTGCAACAGGCGGTCGCGGTTTTTGGTGAAGGTCGTGGCGTCCCATACCGGGTCATCAACGCCAAGGCCCACAAACCAGCGAAACA
>JADCFR010000476.1 GCA_020249415.1 Roseomonas sp.
ACCATAATGCGCTTGCCGCCCATCTGCCGTGCTGCCTGCCGCTAAAGCCTGCTTCAGCCGGCCGCAGCAGCGGCGCGTTCCTGCGCCTTCTTCTTCGGCTGCGCCTGCTTCGTTTGCGCCGGGATCGCCGGCATGGCGATCAGGCCCGCACGGCCCAGAAAGCGCGCCACGCGTTCGGTCGCCACCGCACCATTGCCAATCCAATGCTTCAGCCGATCTTCCTGCAAGCGAATGCGATCCGCATGCTCAGAGGGCAGCATCGGGTTATAGGAACCCACCTTTTCGATGAAGCGGCCATCGCGCGGGCTGCGGCTATCGGCGATCACGATGTGATAATAGGGGCGCTTCTTGGCACCAGCGCGGGCGAGGCGAATCTTGAGACCCATCCGGGTATTCCTTTCGTTACAACACTAAAGACTTGGGGTTGGTGATGGCCGTCATCAGAACGGCCTCCGGCCTTGGGGGAGCAGCGCGGCAAGCCCGCCACGCATCAGCCCCTTCTGGCCGATCTTGTTCATCCGCTTCATCATGGCGGACATATCGTCGAATTGCTTGAGCAGTCTGTTCACATCCTGCACCGTGGTGCCGGAACCCGCCGCGATGCGGCGCTTGCGCGATGCCTTCAGCAAATCAGGTGTGCGGCGTTCCTTGGGCGTCATGCTGGAAATGATCGCGGCCTGACGCTTCAGAATGGCGGTATCCAGATTGGCACCTTCCAACTGCGCCTTCACCTTCTGCACGCCAGGCAGCATGCCAAGAATACCTTGCAGGCTGCCCATCTTGCCGATTTGCTTGAGCTGCGCTGCGTAATCATCCAGCGTGAACTGGCCTTTTTGCATGCGCGCGGCGAGCTTTTCAGCCTCCGCCTGATCCATCGTCTCGGCGGCTTTTTCCACCAAGGAGACAATGTCGCCCATGCCAAGAATGCGGCCTGCGATGCGATCGGGGTGGAAATCTTCAAGCGCATCCAGCTTTTCGCCAGCACCCAACAGCTTGATCGGCGCGCCGGTCACAGCACGCATGGAAAGGGCGGCACCACCGCGCGCATCGCCATCCACGCGCGTCATGACAATGCCGGTGACGCCGATTTTTTCCTGAAACGCCTTCGCGGTATTCACCGCATCCTGCCCGGTCATGGCATCAACAACCAGCAGGGTTTCATGCGGCTTGGTGGCGGCCTTCACTTCCGCCACTTCGGCCATCAGCGCTTCATCAATCGCAAGCCGGCCGGCGGTATCCAGCACCACCACATCGTAAAGCTCACGCCGCGCAACATCCATGGCGCGGGCGGCAATTTCCAACGGGCGCTGGCCAGCGATGATCGGCAGGCTGGTCACTTCCGCGCGTTCGGCCAATTGCTGCAATTGCAACTGCGCCGCCGGGCGATGCACGTCGAGCGACGCCAACAGCACCTTTTTCTTCTCGCGCCCTTTCAGCCTCAACGCGATCTTGCCCGAGGTCGTGGTCTTGCCCGAACCCTGCAAACCCACCATCAGAATGGCGAGTGGTGCGGGCGCATTCAGATCAAGCCCAGGCGCCCCTTCCGTGCCGCCGAGTGCTTCCACCAGCGCGTCATTGACAATCTTGATAACCTGCTGCGCGGGGGAGACAGAGCGGATCACCTCCTGCCCCACGGCGCGTTCCTTCACGCGCGCGACCAGGTCGCGGACCACCGGCAGCGCCACATCGGCTTCCAGCAGCGCCACGCGCACTTCGCGCAGCGCTTCGGTCACATCGGCTTCGCTCAGCGCGCCACGGCGGCGCAGCCGATCAAAAACACCGTTGAGCTTGCTGGACAAAGCCTCAAACATGGGGCAGCCCACTAGTCCCTTCACGTTGCGGCCGCCCCAAAACCAAACGCGCCGCTGCGCGAGCCTTCGCGGAGCGGCGGAGCCAACCCGCATCAGGCGGGCGGACCAAGGTTCGGGGCGAACCAGGAATGAGGGGGCTTTATCCCCCAAGCGCCTGAGCGTCAAGCCGAAAGGGCAGGGGAGCTTGCGCCTCGACGCCGGCCAGGGCTTTTGTTAAGCGTCTCGGAACCACCCCAAAAGTTTGGGAGAGAGGCAAGGCATGGATCAGGCTCGCCATCAATTCACCCGTCGCGCCGGCCTGTTTGGTGCCGCCGCCCTTGGGCTTGCCGCTTGCGCCTCCCCAGCCCGTGGCCCTGCCGTGCCCTTTGCCCGCACGCGGGATGCCAAGGTGCTGGGGCTGCCCAATGAACGCTTCTTCTTCCCCTGGGATGGCGAGGCCTTTCGGCTCGAGGGCATGGCCGCCTTTGAACGCGCGCGCCGCCATCGCGGCAACCTGCCGCGCGGGGCCGAGCCCACCATTGAAATGCTGGCCATATCGGGCGGTGGCGAGGATGGCGCTTTTGGCGCGGGCCTGTTGAATGGCTGGTCCGAGGCTGGGAATCGCCCGCAATTCGGCCTGGTCACCGGGGTTTCGACCGGGGCGCTGACCGCCCCCTTCGCCTTTCTCGGCCAGCGCTACGATGCCGCGCTGAAAAGCGTCTATACCGACATCACCCCCAAGGATGTGCTGGAAACCCGCTATCTGCTGAATGCTGCCTTGTTCGAGGATGCCCTGGCGGATAGCGCCCCCTTATTCCGCACCATCTCAAAGCATTTGAATGAGGCGATGCTGGCCGATATCGCGGCAGCCTATCAGCAAGGCAGGCTATTGCTGGTCGGTACCTCGGATATTGATGCGCAATTGCCGGTGGCCTGGAATATCGGCGCCATTGCCGCCAGCGGCCATCCCCGTGCGCTTGATCTGGTGCGGCGCCTGCTCTTGGCCTCGGCCGCGGTACCCGGCGCCTTCCCCCCGGTGATGATTGACGTGACACTGGACGGCAATAGCTATCAGGAAATGCACGTGGATGGTGGTGCCTTTACCCAGGTCTTCCTCTATCCGCGCAGCGTAACGCGCCAAAGGCGCGCGCAACTCCGCCGTGGGGAGCACGTACAGGCAGCGCGGGCCTTTGTCATTCGCAATGGGCGGATCACGCCAAACCCGGCCAAGACCGACCGCCAAACCCTGAAAATCGCCCAACGCGCCATTGCCAGCATGATTGCCAGCAGCGGTTATAGTGATGTCGCGCGCATCCTCCAAACAGCGCGGGAGGATCGGGTTGATTTCAACCTGGCCGCCATCGGCCCCGATTTCCCGTATGAGCCAAAGGTACCCTTCGAGCAGGCCTATATGCGCAAGCTCTTTGACCATGCCTTCGCCTTGGCGCGGGGTGGGTTCCCCTGGCTTAGGGATATCCCATATTGATCCGGCGCGCGGTCAGGTGACGCCCATGACATAGGCCGGCGGATTCTGGGTCTCAAACGCCACACCCTTCACCCCCGGTACTTTTTCAGCGAGCACCCGAAGCCCCTGTTTCACAGTTTCAGACCGGCAAAAGCCATGGAAGGTCACCTGACCATCCTTCACATCCGGGAAGATGAAATAGGTATCCACCCAGGGTTCATTGCGCATGGCAATCGCCAGGTCCCGGCGGATGCGTTCATCCGGCGCATCGGCCACCAGACTACCCGGCGCCGAGAGCAGGGCACGGATCAGGTCTGAACGGGAGACAACGCCGACCAGCTTGCCATCACGCAGCACGGGGACGCGGCGAACCTGCTTTTCCTCAATGATCTTGGCAACATGTTCAATTGACGTGTCTTCAGTGACCGAGGCGATGTCCGTGGTCATGACATCGCGCGCGCGCTGGCCATGGGTGCGGGCAAAGCGCGCCGCCTGATCAGCCGCCGAAGCAAAAAGCCCAAGCACCCAGGATTTCGGTGCGTCTTCCTTGGCGGCGAGGCGCCGGATCAGATCGCCTTCCGTCACCATGCCGAGGAAAGCGCCGGCGCCATCCACCACCGGGGCGCCAGAGACGCCGCGATCCGACAGGATTTGGGCCACCGCTTCAAGCGGGGCTTCGGGGGGGATGGTGACTAGGCTGGTGGTCATCAGATCGCGGGCGCGCATGGGCTGGGTCCTCCTTGGGGGAGTGTTTAAGCGCCAAGCCGGCGCCCGTTCTTGCGGCATGTCAAGAAATGGGACGGCGGGCGATAGTGGCTGGTGGTGCGTGAGGAGCGGTCTGGGACTGAGGCCTGCGCCACGCCCAGGCGGCGCTTGGCTGGCGCCAGACAGAGAGTCATCCAGGCTGGATCGTGCGGTATAGGGGCGTCGGGAATTGAGAAAATTGCCATATAAATCCGATAACTGAAGGAATAACTTCAACCATTCATTTAGGTATGCCCGGGAAAGTTGCAAATGTCTCTGCGAAGGTAGTTTTTTCTTCAGGTTATCGCCGTTTTGTAACTTGCCCAGCCACGGGTTTGTGGCTTCACTATTCGTTAAGAAAATCAGCGGGGCGTAGGCTTGGTGGGGTGCATGGTGTCTGGCTGGGCTTGGGGCTTTGGGCCAATGGTTGGCCCGAAGACCTTTTGCCTGCTTGGCGCGCGGCTGACCCGAAAACCTGGCTCTGCGAACTGCCTTTAAAGAGGAGTTGATCGCCATGTCTGGAAACCTTGGATCCGGAAATGACTCGTTTATCGGTACACCCGGTGCTGATTCGGTCAATGGTGAAGCGGGCAACGATACCCTTAGGGGGGCTGGCGGAAATGACAGCCTTTCCGGCGACGCAGACAATGACCTGATCGGCGGAGACGACGGCGACGATACGCTGTTGGGTGGCGACGGGCTCGATTCCATTGCCGGGCTTGAGGGTAATGACAGTATCCTTGGCGGCAATGAGGATGACAATATCAATGGCGGCAATGGCGCCGATACGATTTATGGCGGCGCCGGCAATGATCTGATCCAGGACCCCTCCGGCAATAACAGCATTTCGGGCGATGCAGGCGCCGATACGATCAGTGGCGGCAATGGTGCTGACAATGTCTATGGCGGGAGTGGCGCGGATTGCATTAGCGGTAACGATGGCGATGACACGCTGCTTGGTGGTGATGGCGATGATTCTCTTCCCGGTGGCAGCAATGATGACAGTGTTTTGGGCGAGGTCGGGAATGACTCGCTTGGCGGTAATGACGGCAGCGACTCTGTTCTAGGCGGTGATGGTGCTGACACGATTGGCGGCGGCAATGATGCTGACAGTATTTTGGGCGAGGCTGGTAATGACTCGCTTTTTGGGAATGACGGCAGCGACACGGTCCTTGGCGGCGATGGCGCCGACACGATTTATGGTGGTGCTGGTGCGGACAGTATTTCTGGCGGCAGTGGCGATGACCGGATTTACGGTGAGGCAGGCAACGACACGATAGATGCGGGGGCGGGTACGAATGACCGCATCCGCTATGATGATTTCGACAG
>JADCFR010000477.1 GCA_020249415.1 Roseomonas sp.
TATCCGCTGGTGCCGGGATACGAATCGGTTGGGCGCGTGGTGCAGGCCGGTGCTGCCGCGGGCCGGCAGCCAGGTGAGGCGGTTTTCGTCCCAGGCGCGCGCTGCTTTGGCGATATTCGTGGATTGTTTGGCGGCGCTGCCGCGCGGCTTGTGGTGGCCGGTGCGCGCGTGACGCCGGTTGATCCCGCACTTGGCGCAGATGCTGTGCTTTTGGCGCTGGCGGCAACCGCGCATCACGCCATGGCGTTGCCGAATGCGGCCATTCCGGAATTGATCATCGGCCATGGTGTGCTGGGGCGCCTGCTGGCACGCATCATCATCGCCGCCGGCCATCCCGCGCCGATGGTCTGGGAAAGTAACCCCGCACGGCGCGATGGCGCGAATGGCTATATGGTTGTTGATCCGGCGGAAGATACGCGACGCGATTATCGCGCCATTTGTGACGTCAGCGGCGATGCCGCTTTGCTGGATACGCTGATTGCGCGCCTTGCCCCTGGTGGTGTGGTGACGCTGGCTGGTTTTTACAGCGCGCCGCTTTCCTTCACCTTCCCGCCGGCCTTCATGCGTGAAGCACGCATCGCCATCGCTGCGGAATGGAAACAGCCCGATCTGGATGCGGTGAATGCGCTGATTGCAGCGCGCCGCCTTTCCCTTTCCGGCTTGATCACGCATCGCGCTGCCGCTGATGCGGCGCCGGAAGCCTATCGTCAGGCTTTTGAAGATCCTGCCTGCCTCAAAATGGTTTTGGACTGGAGAAACAAACAATGAATGCTGTTCCGGGGAAGCCAAGCGGTCCATCCATGAATGCGATGCACAACGCATTGCGTGCGGAGGCATCCACGCCGCCTGATGGGGTGCTCACTTCACCCGCCGCCAAGAAAACCCAGATCATCGCCATCTATGGCAAGGGCGGTATCGGCAAGTCCTTCACGCTGGCGAACCTCAGCTACATGATGGCGCAGCAGGGCAGGCGCGTTTTATTGATTGGTTGCGACCCGAAAAGCGACACAACGTCGCTGCTATTTGGTGGGCGTTCCTGCCCGACCATCATTGAAACCTCATCGAAAAAGAAGGCCGCCGGTGAGGCTGTTGCCATTGGCGATGTCTGCTTCAAGCGCGATGGTGTTTTCGCCATGGAATTGGGCGGCCCGGAAGTGGGCCGGGGCTGCGGTGGGCGCGGCATCATCCATGGTTTCGAATTGCTGGAAAAACTCGGCTTCCATCAATGGGATTTCGACTATGTCTTGCTCGACTTCCTGGGCGATGTGGTCTGCGGCGGCTTCGGCCTGCCGATTGCACGTGACATGTGCCAGAAGGTGATTGTGGTCGGGTCGAACGACCTGCAATCGCTTTATGTCGCCAACAATGTTTGCTCCGCCGTCGAATACTTCCGCAAGCTTGGCGGCAATGTCGGTGTGGCCGGCATGGTCATCAACAAGGATGACGGCACCGGCGAGGCCCATGCTTTCGCCGCTGAGGCAGGCATTCCTGTGCTGGCCGCCATTCCGGCGGATGAGGATATTCGCCGCAAATCCGCGAATTATGAAATCATCGGCAAGCCCGGCGGGCGTTGGGCTTCGGTGTTTGAACAACTCGCGCTCCAAGTCGCAGAAGCGCCACCGCTGCGTCCGACGCCACTCAGCCAAGAAAACCTGCTTGGCCTGTTCAAGGGTGAAGCTGTGGGCCGCGGTGTGGTGCTGAACCCCGCCACCATGGAAGACATGTGCGCGGCGGAAGTGCTGAACAAGCCATCCCTTGAAGTGGTGTATGAGGGCGTCTGAGGGCATGGATACACTCCCCCCTCCTTCGCCGCCTGCCGCCACTGAAGGCGCTGCCTGCCATGGCGGGCGGGAAACGCTGGAAGCCGCCGCGCGTGCTGCGGGCAAGTCCGACGTGATGGATAAGCTTGCAGCGGATTACCCGCGTGGGCCGCATGACCAGCCGCAATCCATGTGTCCGGCCTTCGGGTCTTTGCGCGTTGGTTTGCGCATGCGCCGTGTCGCGACCATCCTTTCTGGCAGTGCGTGCTGCGTCTATGGCTTGACTTTCACAAGCCATTTCTATGGCGCGCGCCGCACCGTGGGTTATGTGCCCTTCAATTCCGAAACGCTCGTCACCGGCAAGCTTTTCGAAGATATTCGCGACGCTGTCTATGATCTGGCGAAGCCTGAGAATTATGACGCGGTCATCGTCACCAATCTCTGTGTGCCTACAGCTTCTGGCGTCCCGCTTGACCTGCTGCCGAAGCAGATCAATGGCGTGCGCGTCATTGGTATCGATGTCCCAGGTTTTGGTGTGCCGACCCACGCGGAAGCCAAGGATGTGCTGGCCGGCGCCATGCTGCGCTACGCACGCAATGAGGCTGAGGCTGGTCCGGTAGCACGGCCACGCGATTACGCACTGGATCAACGCAGCATCGCGGTGATTGGCGAGTTATTTCCCGCTGATCCGCCAGGAATTGGTGCGTTGATCCAGCCCATGGGGCTGACCTTGGCGCCGCAAACCCCGGCGCGTGAATGGCGTGATCTATACGCAGCTTTGGATAGCGTGGCGGTGGCTGCGGTGCATCCCTTCTATACCGCGAGCATTCGCGAATTCCGCGCGGCGGGTCGCCCGGTGGTGGGCTCCGCGCCGGTGGGTGTGGAAGGCACCGATGCCTGGCTTTCGGCGATTGGTGCTGCGGCGGGCGTGAAGCCATCCGAAATCGAAGCCGCCAAGGCACGCGCTTTGCCTGCCATTCGCGGCGCACTCGCCGGCAATCCGGTGAAGGCGCGCATTACGGTTTCTGGCTATGAAGGTTCGGAATTGCTGGTGGCGCGCCTGCTGATCGAAGCCGGCGCTGAAGTACCTTATGTTGGCACCGCCGCCCCGCGCACGGAATGGAGTGCGGCGGATCGCGAATGGCTCGAAGCGCATGGCTGCCATGTGCAGTATCGCGCGAGCCTGGAACAGGACATCGCCGCAATGAAAGAAGCGCGGCCTGATCTTGCGCTTGGCACAACACCCTTGGTGCAGAAGGCCAAGGAAATGGGTACGCCCGCGCTGTATTTCACCAATATGGTTTCCGCCCGGCCGCTTTTTGGCCCTGCTGGAGCCGCTTCCATGGCCGGTATTGTTGCAGCGCAGACCAATGGACGTGAACGTTTTTCACGCATGGTTTCTTTCTTTGAAGGTGTCGGTACGCCGGATGGTGCGGGCTATGGCTTCCGCGACAAGCCAAGCGATCCCCCTGGTTTTCGCGAACGTCAGCGCAAGCTGCGCGCCGCCAAGGCCAAGGCGGAAGAAGCGGTGGGGAGCTGAGCATGCTTGTCCTCGATCATGATCGCGCCGGCGGCTATTGGGGGGCGATCTACGCCTTCTCGGCAGTGCGCGGTCTGCGTGTTGTGATTGATGGGCCGGTCGGTTGCGAAAATTTACCCGTCACAGCGGTGCTGCATTACACGGATGCGCTGCCGCCGCATGAATTGCCCATTGTGGTGACGGGTCTGGATGAGGATTCACTTTCACAGAACGGCACCGAAGGCGCCTTGAAACGCGCTGCCGCGACCCAGGATGCCGAATTACCCGCCGTGGTGGTGACGGGTTCCATCGCCGAGATGATTGGCGGCGGCGTGACACCGCAGGGCAGCAATCTGCAGCGCTTCATCTGCCGCACGATTGATGAGGATCAGTGGCAGGCCGCTGACCGTGCCATCATGTGGCTGTGGAGTGAATTTGGCTCACGCGGTCGCAAGCCAAAGCCCCGCACGCGCAAGGAAGGCGAAAAGCCGCGCGTGAACATCGTCGGCCCCATCTACGGCACCTTCAATATGCCATCTGACCTGGCAGAGATTCGCCGGCTGGTGGAGGGCATTGGCTGTGAGATCAATCTGGTCTTCCCGCTGGGTAGCCATGTGGAAGATATCGCAAAGCTGCCCGATGCGGATGTGAATATCTGCATGTATCGCGAATTCGGCCGCAAGCTTTGCGAGGAATTGGATCGACCCTATCTGCAAGCGCCGATTGGCTTGTTTGCGACCACGAATTTCCTCCGCAAGCTTGGTGAATTGACCGGGCTGGACCCGGAGCCCTTTATCGAACGTGAAAAACACACCACGGTGAAGCCGCTTTGGGATTTGTGGCGCAGCGTGACGCAGGATTTCTACGCCTCTGCCTCCTTCGCGGTGGTGGCTACTGATACCTACGCACGTGGTTTGCAGCGTTTTCTGCATGATGAAATGGGCATTCCCTGCGCCTTCGCCTTTTCGCGCAAAGCGGGACAGAAGCCCGATAATGCGGCGGTGCGTGATGCGCTGCGCAAGACACCGCCCTTGGTGCTGTTTGGTTCCTATAATGAACGCATGTATGCGGCGGAAATCAAAAGCCGCGCCATGTATATCCCGGCCAGCTTCCCAGGTGCCATCATCCGCCGTGCTACCGGCACGCCTTTCATGGGCTATGCCGGCGCAACCTATATCATCCAGGAATATTGCAACGCCTTGTTTGATGCGTTGTTCCATATCCTGCCGCTCGGCACTGATCTTGATCGCGTTGAACCAACCCCGGTGCGTGCGGCGGAACCCTGGGATGCGGCGGCGGTCGCGCTCCTGGATGAACGGGTGGAACAGGAGCCCTTCCTGCTCCGCATTTCCGCAGCGAAGCGGCTGCGCGAACAGGTTGAACGCGCCGCGCGCGATGCGGCGGAGCCGCGCGTGACGGCAGAGCGCGTGCAAAAGACTTTGGCGGAGGTCATGGCATGACGCCCCTTCGCCATTACGAATCTTGTCTGCGAACGGACCGCGGTCAGCGCTGTCGGCACGTCTCCGATGACAAGAAGGCTTGGGCGGAATTCCGCCTCTGCCGTCCCTGCCGCGCGGGTGGACGCGGTAATGGCCGTAAGGCCAAGTCGGAGGTTTGCTAATGGCCGACACAAGAACGCGCCTGACGGAAGCTCAGGCGAAGGAAGTCCACAACTTGGTGGTCCAGGGATGGGCTTTCTCCGTTTTCGCTTCCATGGGTGCGCATATCCTCGTGTGGTTGTGGCGGCCGCTTGTCTATACCGGACAAGTGGTTCCGCCCGACTGGCGCTTCTTCTGAAGGATGTTCCGGGTTGAGGGATATTCCTGAGATCTGGAGCGAAAGAAAGGAGAATGTTCGATATGCATAAAATGTGGATGGTGATTGACGCTCGTCGTGTCGGGTTCCTCGGCGCGGCTGGTGTGGTGGCGATCGCAGCAGTGATTCACTTCGCTGTTCTGAGCTCGCCGCGCTACTGCGATCATCTTGGTTGGTGCGCAACGACACCGACCTTCACCCCTGGTCAAAAGCTGGGTGGTTGAGCACGGGGCGCGGCTTTGGCCGCGCTTCAGCGAATTGGGCGAGGCAGCCGAAACTGCCTCGCCCGCACAAACATCATGAGGGACCGCCAGGCGGGCAAAGCCCCCGTCGGGAGAGGAGCATCAAGCGATGGCGATGTTAAGCTTTGAGCGGAAATACCGCGTCCGCGGCGGAACCCTGATAGGGGGCGACCTGTTCGATTTCTGGATAGGGCCTTTCTATGTCGGGTTCTTTGGCGTGACCTGCGCGTTTTTCAGCTTTGTCGGAACCGCCCTGATCCTCTACGGCGCTGCGATTGGCGGGACATGGAATCCCTGGCTGATCAATATCGCGCCGCCGGATCTCAAATATGGGCTGCGCCTCGCGCCAATGCGCGAAGGCGGGCTTTGGCAGGTGATCACCATCTGCGCGATCGGGGCCTTTGTGTCCTGGGCACTGCGCCAGGCAGAAATATCGCGCAAGCTTGGCATGGGGTATCACATTCCCATCGCCTATGGTGTCGCGGTTTTCGCCTATGTGACGCTGGTCGTGATCAGGCCGGTGCTGATGGGCGCATGGGGACATGGCTTCCCCTACGGCATTTGGAGTCACCTCGATTGGGTGTCCAATGTCGGCTATCAATATCTGCATTTCCACTACAATCCAGCGCATATGATCGCGGTGACCTTCTTCTTCACCACGGTGCTGGCGCTGTCACTGCATGGTGCATTGGTTCTCTCGGCGCTCAATCCGCCGGAAGGTGAACCGGTCAAGACCGCCGAGCATGAGAATACCTTCTTCCGTGACTTTATCGGCTATTCGATTGGCACGCTTGGTATTCACCGGCTTGGTCTTTTCCTGGCGCTATCAGCCGGTTTCTGGAGTGCGGTCTGCATTGTGATCAGTGGTCCTTTCTGGACGCGCGGCTGGCCCGAATGGTGGGGCTGGTGGCTTAACCTGCCGATTTGGCGCTAGGCGAGGGGAGGGAAAAATCCCATGGCCGAATATCAAAACATCTTCACGCGGATTCAGGTGCGCGGCCCCGTACCTTATCCCGGTGTGCCGCTGCCTGCGGATAATTCACCGCGCGAAGGCACGCCGCGGGAAGTGCATCTCTTTGGTCGTCTTGGTGATGCACAGATCGGTCCGATCTATCTGGGCTATCTTGGCATTCTCTCGCTGCTCTTTGGCTTCATCGCCTTTGAGATCATCGGGCTCAACATGCTGGCCTCGGTGAATTGGAATGTCAGTGAATTCATCCGTCAGCTTTTCTGGCTGGCGCTTGAACCGCCGCCGCCGGAATATGGCATGCGCATTCCGCCACTGAATAAGGGCGGCTGGTGGGTTGTCGCGGGCTTCTTCTTGACCCTCTCAATCCTGCTCTGGTGGGTGCGTACCTATCGCCGCGCACGTCAGCTTGGCATGGGCACGCATGTGGCTTGGGCTTTTGCCGGCGCGATCTGGCTCTATCTGGTGCTGGGCTTCTTTCGCCCGCTTGCCATGGGAAGCTGGAGCGAAGCGGTGCCCTTCGGCATCTTCCCACACCTGGATTGGACAGCAGCGTTTTCGATCCGCTACGGCAATCTGTTCTACAACCCCTTCCATGCGCTTTCGATCGTGTTCCTTTACGGTTCAGTCCTGCTCTTTGCGATGCATGCGGCAACCATCCTGGCGCTTGGGCGCTATGGTGGTGAACGCGAAATCGAACAAACTCTGGATCGTGGCACGGCGGCGGAACGCGGTGGTTTGTTCTGGCGCTGGACCATGGGTTTCAACGCCACCTTTGAAAGCATCCATCGCTGGGCCTGGTGGTTTGCCTTCCTTTGCCCCGTCACGGGCGGGATCGGCATTCTGCTGACCGGAACTGTTGTGGACAATTGGTATCTCTGGGCGGTGGATCGGCACTTCGCGCCGGCCTATGTGATGCCTTGGACACCCGCTATTGATCCCTCCATCGTACAAGGAGCGCCGCGATGAGCAGGTTTTCACTCAGCATCGCTGCCTTTGTGGTGGCCTTGCTTGGCGGGGTGATCTTCGTCACCACCTTCGAACGCCCACCAGTGCTGTCAACGCAAGGCGGCTTTCGCGGCCTTTCGATGGGTGAGGTGGAAAATCCGCGCACCCTCCCGGCGCTGCTGGCAGCCAATCAGGCGCCTGAAGCATCCGAGGCTGCCGATACAACAGGCCCAA
>JADCFR010000478.1 GCA_020249415.1 Roseomonas sp.
CAACCGCAGCCGGAACAGCCCTTCCTTCAGCCGATATTGTTCAACCAGCGTTGTGGCGTGGCGGCTGAAATCCGCGCTCATGGTCTCACCAGCGCGATGCGGCAGCAGCTTCTGGCCAAACAACAACGTGATGGCAATGACACCCAGCAGCAGCGGAATGCCGATGATGGTGAATTCGAAAAAGCCGATGGCGCGGTAGCCGGCATCAAGCGCGGCTTCACTCACCAGCACATTCACCGGCGATCCGGTCAAGGCAAGTAATGATCCCGCATGCCCGGCGAAAACCATCGGCATGAGCAATTGCGATGGTGGGCGGCGGAGCCGGAGCGCCAGCACCACCACCACCGGCAAAAGCGCTGCAATCGCGCCATTGAGGCTAATCAGCGCGGTCAGCATCGCCGCCAGCAGGGCAATCAGCACCATCAATCGCGAGCGGCTATCCTCACCCGCGCCACGGATCAGCATTTGCCCTGCCCAGGCGGTAACACCAGTGCGGTCCAGCGCGGCGCTCACCACAAAAAGTGTTGCGATGAACATCACGGCAGGATCACCAAAGCCTGATAGCGCCTGGTTCAGCGTCACCAGGCCAGTCGCGTAAAGCGCCATGCCGACACCCATGGCCACCAGAATGACCGGGATGCGGTTCCAGATAAAAAGCACAATGGCCGCGAGGATGATCGCGGCCATGATGGTGATGTCATGCATAGGCTAGAGACCCCAGGGAAGTCCGAGCATATACCAAGCCGCCAACAGCGCGGTCCAGATCACGGAGATGGCGATGACATAGGGCAGCATCAGTGCAATCACCGTGCCCACACCGGCATCCTTCTGATATTTGATGGCGAAGGTCACGATCATCGCGAAATAGGCATTGAGTGGCGTGATGGAATTCATCGGGCTATCGCCAACGCGATAGGCCGCGAGCACAACTTCCGGCGCCACGCCAAGCTGCATCAGCAGCGGCACGAAAACCGGCGCAAAAATTGCCCATTTCGCAATCGCCGCGGTGATGATCAGGTCAATGCCAAAGACCGCAATGACAAAGCCGATCAGCAGCGCAACCGTGGGCAGGTTCAGCTTTTCCAGGAAATCCGCCATGGATACGGCGGCAAGTGTCGCCATGTTTGAGTAATTGAAAATGGCGATGAATTGGCTGATGATCAGCAACAGCAGGATCAGGCCCGCCAGCGCGCCAATGGATTTCTGGATAGCGCCAATTGCCTCAGCGGCTGTGCGCATGGTGCCGGCAGCGCGGCCATAGGCAATGCCGCAGACCAGGAAGATCAGCGCAATGGAGACAATCAGACTGCCCATGAAGGGCGAGGAGCCGATGATGGCGCCGGTTTCCGGATTGCGGAGCGGGGCGCCCGGCGGCAGGGTCAATAGGCCGATAAAGGCCAGCACGCCGAACAACGCATTCCGCGCGGCGCGCAGGCCCTTATATTCCTCATCGGAGAGCACATTCTCACCGGGCACCTGATAATCGCCCTTATACGGGCCAAGGCGCGGTTCGATCACCCTTTCGGTAATGACACCAATCAGCACCGTCAGCATGGCGACCGAGGCGATGGAGAACCAGACATTCGCCGCCAGATCAATCGAGACATTCGGGTTGACCAGCCGCGCGGCATCATTGGTGATTTCGGTCAGAATGCCATCCACCGGCACGATCAGCACATTGACCATGAAGGCGGAAGCAACTGCGGCGAAGGCCATGGCAAGGCCCGCCAAGGGATGCCGCCCAACCGACATGAAGGCCGCCGCAGCCAGCGGGATCAGCACCAGATATCCGGCATCCGCCGCGATGGATGAAACAATGCCGACAAAAACAAGAATATAGGTGAGCAGCTTGGGCGGCGCCACAATCACCAACTTCCGGATCAACGCCTTCACCAGACCGGCTTCTTCGGCCACGCCAACGCCGACCATGGCAACAATGATGACGCCAACGGCATTGAAGCCCATGAAGTTGGGTACCACGCCGGTGAACATGAAGCGAATGCCATCAATCGTCAGCAGGCTTCGGGCAGCCGTGGTCGCTTGTTCGATCTTGCCGGTGGCGGGGTTATAGGCCTGATAGGTGACCTGCGCGCCAAGCAGCGACAGCAGGGCCGAGAGCAGCACCACGAAGATGATCAAATAGACAAAGATCATCACCGGATGCGGCACGCGATTGCCGACGCGTTCCACCGTATCCAGGATCCGCTGCATGGCGGTTTTCGGCGCCTCAGGTGCGCCAGAGTTTTGCGTCGCGCTCATTTGGACAAAGCCTCCAGAATACGTGCCCAGGATCGGATACCCTTCTGGAAGCTTTCCAGATTGTATTTCTCATTCGGGCTATGAATACGGTCATCTTCGAGCCCGAAGCCCGCCAGCACCACATCCATGCCAAGCGAGGTTTTCAGCATATGCGTGACCGGGATCGATCCGCCGGAGCCGATGAAAACCGCAGGCTTGCCCCATTCATCCGATAGCGCGGCGCGCGCCTTGGCGAAGGCGGGATCCGTATCCGGGAAGCGAATGGCGCGGCCTGAGCCATGTTCGATGAATTCCGCGCGGCAATCGGATGGCAAGCGGGCCAGCACATGCGCGCGGAAGGCCTTGCGGATCGCATGCGGGTCCTGATCGAACACCAGACGGAACGAAACCTTGGCTGAAGCACGGGCAGGTATCACGGTCTTGAAGCCATCGCCCTGATAACCGCCGCCCATGCCATTGATTTCGCAGGTCGGGCGCGACCAGACCATCTCAAGCGCATCGCGCCCCTGCTCACCGGCGGGCTGCGACAGGCCAATGACGCCAAGGAACTTCTCAGCCGTGAAGCCAAGCGTGCCCCATTGCTGTTTCAGGCTTTCGGGCAATTCCGGCACGCCATCATAAAAGCCGGGCAGGGTCACGCGGCCCCGATCATCGTAAAGATCGGCCAGGATCTTCGCGAGAATCCGGTTCGGATTGGCCGCTGCCATGCCGTAGAAACCGGAATGCAAATCACGATCGGCGGCGTGGATGATCACTTCCTCACCACACAGCCCGCGCAGCATGGTGACAATCGCCGGCGTTTGCGGGTCCCACATATTGGTATCGCAAATCAGGCCGATATCCGCCTTCAATTCTTGGCTGTTGGCATCAAGGAAACCGGGCAGATTGGCGCCGCCTGACTCCTCCTCACCTTCCAGCAGGATCGAAACGGGGATGGGCAGCTTGCCGGTTACGGCCTTCCAGGCGCGGCAGGCTTCGACAAACGCCATGAGCTGCCCCTTGTCATCCGCGCTGCCGCGGCCTCGGATCACCTTGGTGCCATCGGGCAGGGCTTCGATCACCGGATCGAAAGGGTCACGTTCCCATAATTCGAGCGGATCAACCGGCTGCACATCATAATGCCCGTAGAACAGCGCCGATGTGCCCATGGCCGTGCGGTCATGCGCCACAACAATGGGATGGCCGGGCGTGGGCCGGGAGGATGCGTCAAAGCCGATGCTGCGCAAATCCGCCGCATGCCATTCGGCATTGGCCGCGCAATCCTTGGCGAAGGCCGGATCGGTGGAGATGGATTTGATCCGCAATACCGTGAAAAGCCGTTCCAAGGCGCCGTTCATATCGGCGTCAATATGCGCCAGAACCCGATCGAGATCGCTCATATTCTTGCCTGCCTAGCTGAATGCCACGCGCGCCGGTGCCATGACACGCCTATTGCCTTTGTATCATGTGTAGCCAAGTGTGCCAGCCTGGGGTTGCACGACCCGTCCCGGCGCTGTGCCGCCCGTCCGGGGGCTGGCGCGCCACGCGTGGCGGCGCGGCAGCATTGCGGCAGGAGAATATGGATCAATGACCGAGCCGAAAACCCTTCCTGTCCATGCGTTGCTGCTGGCCGAAAGGCTGGATACGCGCGCGGTTGAACGGCGTGGCCCCGTGCTGCCTGGGGTGCTGGGCCTTGGCGAATTGTCCGGCGGTGGGCGTGGCTTCGCCTTTCGCTGGGGCGCGGTGGTGACGATCGGCGCAAGCCTTGATCAGACGCAGGTTTTGGCCGCTGAACTTCGCCCCCATTTGCAAGACCCATTCGATACCCCGGCGCATGAGACGGCTGAGATCATCATCGGTGCGGCTGAGGATGGCGCGGATGAGGCAGGGCGCATTCTGCTGCGCGATGCAAGCCACGCGCGGCTTGCGCTGGTGGCCAAGGCGCTCGCGAAAAGTGCTGTGCTGACGCAGCAGGAAACCACCTTGGCGCGCACCCTGGATCGGCTGGAAGCACCGCTTGAACGCCTGAGGCGCGGGCGGCTTGGCATGCCAACGCGGCTGATTGTGCCGCTGATTGGGGAGGCGATTGCGGCGCGCGCACGTTCATCCGCGCGGGTGGATACGGCGGCCAAGCCCGATCTGCTGTGGGATCATCCGGAATTGGCGCCGTTGCATGCGGCGCTGGCCGCCGAATGGGAATTGGAAGAACGCACGGAAGCGCTGGCCGGCAAGCTTGAAATGATCCGCGAGATTTCCGAAACCCTACTTGAATTGGCCGAGACGCGCCGTTCCCGCTGGCTGGAATTGGCGGTGGTGCTGCTGATTGCGACCGAGGTTGCGACCACGCTTTACGGCCTGATCAGGCCCTGAAGCCCTTGCATCACGGCCCAGGCGCAGGCGGAGAAACCAGCCCAACCGGGGGTGGTGCGGTCATCCAGCTTGCCATGTTGCGACCGCGTGCCTCACCATAGGCGAACAGCGCGCGCATATACCCATTGTCAAAAAAGCGCGGGCGCGGCGTATCGAAATCTGACCCGATGCTTTGCAGGCGAAAGCCAATGCGGTCGCGATAGGTGCTCAGATAAATCCGATCCAGATCATTGATGGAGGAGAAATGCAGCAGCGTCTGCGCTGACCGGCGCGCAATGCTGAAAATGCCGCCGGGTGGGTCTGTGATCGCCACATCCACGCGGCCATTGCGGATGACCCAGGCGGTGGTTTCGCGTTGCTGCCCGGCGCGGCCTGCCAAAGCGCGCGGGCGGAACCTGGCCGGATAAAGAAACACCTGCATCGCCGCGCCGCCATCCACATGCATTTCCTGAAAGCGCTGCCCCGCCACATCAACATCAATCATGACGGGCGGAAAGGCGCCGGGGATCGAGGCAGAGGCCAGCAGAATGCGTCGGAAAAGCCTCAAGGCATCGGGATGGCCGCTTGAGGCAATTGCGCCAATATTCCAGACCGCCGGGCGCCCGACATCCAGATTGACGGTGCCGATCAGCAATAATCGTCCGCGCTGATATTCCGCCGCAATGGCCTGCAACATCGCCTCATCCGCATGGCGTTCGATCAGGCGCAACAGCGGGGTAGTATCGGCAACGGCTTCGCGGAACAGCACTGATAAGGCAAGCTGTCCAATGCGCACCACATCTTTTTGGGCGATTTCGGTAAACAATGAACGCAGCTGCGGATCATAGGACGGCCCCAAAAAGGCAAAGGGTGCAATCAGCGCGCCGGCGGAGATGCCCGTGACCAGGTCAAATTCCGGTCTTTGGCCGGTTTCGGTCCAGCCCACCAGCACGCCCGCGCCAAAAGCGCCATCATCAGCGCCACCCGAAAGCGCGAGGAAATGCCCCGGCGCCACGCGCCCTCCGCGCCCAGCTGGCAGGACAGAAAGCCGACGACGCAAAACACGTTCGTAATAAGCAACAATCGGTGCGGGATCACCATCGGCCCAGAAGCGGGAATCAGGCACGCCCAGCACATCAATGCTTGTCACCTGTTCTGATGGCGGTGCCGGCAGGCGCGCAATGCTGGCGCAGCCTGCCAGAAAGGCAAGCAGCAGGCAGGCCGCGGCGGCACGAAGGGCGAAGCCGGCCCTCATGCGTGGCGCCACGATCTGCCCCGGCGCATCATCCGCCGGAGGCTCCGGCCAGGGCTTCGCGCAGCATCGCTTCCTTGGTTTCATCGAAGGAGGTGCGCATGATCTTGCCACCCATGCCGTGCAGCCCTTCCATCACGCGCTCGGCCGTCATTTTGCGGATCAGCAGGAACAGCGCCGCTTCGCCATCTTGCAGGCTTTGCGCGACTTCCTTCATGAAATTGTCATTGATGCCAACATCCGTGAGGCGCCCGGAAACCGCGCCCGCCGCAGCCCCCACCGCCGCGCCCGCCAGCGGATTGAGGAACAGCAAGCCAATCAAGGACCCCCAAAGCGCACCGCCCGCCGCGCCGGCGGCCGTCGGGTGGAAGGTCTGGTTCAGCTTGATGCTGCCATCGGGCTTGCGCAGCGCCACAACGGCATCGCCAAGTTCAATCAGGTATTCACGCTGCATGGACGCAACGCGCGTGCGTGCCTCTTCAGCCTGCGCTTCGGTCGGAAAGGAAATCACGAGAAGATCAGCCATGGTCTTGTTCCTAGCATCTGGCCGGGGCGACATCCGATATGCTGCGGGCCAGGGCGCGCATGCCGGGATTGAGCAAGGGCGTCGCGCGGTGGCCAAAGGCATCACGCAGCGCCCCCATGTCAATCAGGACTGAAACCGCGCCCGGACCCTCCCTATCACATGCTGCGGCCCGGCAGGGCAAGGGCGTTCAGGGGCAGAAATCATGAAGATTTCAATGCAAGCTCGCCACATCAATAGCGGGCGGGGTTGCCAAGAGGAATGAGCCTTGCGTCCCCATGCTGGGCGCCATATCCCCAGTCTTTGGAATGCTGCTGGCAAGCGGCGCGGCTCCTGGATAAGACTGCCTTGAATTCAACGGCGGAGTTAAGCGGCTTTGCCCCAGGCAGAGGCAGTTTTCGCGGATTCTTCGGCTTCGCGCCGCGGCGCCAAAGCCGAGCATGAAGGCCGTTTTTCGGTGGATACGCGCGACCTGCCGCCGGCGATCCGCTTTGATGTCTGGCGCGCCTTTTGGGAACCGGTGGTGCATGTCAGCGCACCGCATGCTGAGGCGGAGGGTTTTTGCGGCCAGGCGGAACTGCGCTGGCTTGGCCGCCATGTGCTGTTGAAATTCCAGGCCGATGCTGCCGATTATCGCCGCGCACGGAGCGAAGGGCTGCGCGATGGGCTGGATCATTGGCTGCTCGCGCTGCGTCTGGCTGAAGCGGATGGCCAGCCAGCGGAATTGCTGCTGGGCGCACTTTCGCAAGGCTTTGGGCTGCGCAGGCTTGGCGGGCATTGGTGCGGCGTGCTGATCCAGCCTGAAAGCCTGCCGCAACTCGCCCCGGTTTTCGCAACCGCGCGCCTTTTTCCGCTGAACAGCCCGGCGGCGCGCATGCTGGGTGGCATGCTGCCGCGCATCGCGGCCTCGGTTGATGAGATCAGCGCGGAAGATGCGCCGCGGCTGGAGGCAGCGCTATCCTCCATGCTGACCGCCTGCCTGATGGGGCTGGAAACCGAGCCCACCTCCACCCGCCAACAGCTAGAAGCCGCGCGCCGTGCGCGCGTGATTGCGCTGGTGGATGCGGCGCTGGGGGAGGCTGAGCTATCGCCCAGCATGCTGGTTCAGCGTTCCGGGATTTCGCGTTCAGAACTTTATCGTTGTTTTGCGCCAATTGGCGGCATTGCGCGGGTTATTCAGCAACGCCGGCTGCGCCAGGCCTATCGTGACCTGATGCGCGCCGATGGCCCCGCTTCTGTCAGCCGCATTGGTGAGGCGGTTGGGTTTTACGATCCTTCCAGCTTCACCCGCGCCTTCCGCCGCGAATTCGGCTGCACGCCGAGCGAGGTGCTGCTGCGCCGCCAATTGCAAATAACCGAGGCCGCGCCTGGTCTCGCGGCAGCGCTGCGGGCCTGAAGCGACGCGCCTGCTGATCAGGCTTGCTTCGCCACCGCCGCGCGATCACCGCGCCGTTCCAGCACAATCACATAAAGCGCCGGCAGCACAATCAGCGTCAGCAGTGTCGCCACCAAAAGCCCGCCCATGACGGCGAAGGCCATCGGCCCCCAGAATACCGTGGGCGCAATCGGGATCAGCCCCAACACAGTGGAAAGCGCTGTCAGCATCATGGGCCTGAGGCGCGATGTGGCCGAAGC
>JADCFR010000479.1 GCA_020249415.1 Roseomonas sp.
GTTCAGATGATTCCATCTGAAGGTGTGAAGATGCTGTAGGATCAACGCGGACGCGACCAAAGGGGTGGCGGGGCCGCAAGCCAGCCCCGCCATATCTGATCACCCCGCCATCAGCGGTTGGCGGGATGCGCAGAATTCCTCCACCGCGGCGATATAGCGCAGCAACTCCGCCTCACCCACCGGCAGGCTGAGCGCGACCATGCCGCGCCGCGCGATATAAATCCCAGCCTTCATCATATCCAGGAAAAACAGCTCTCGCAGGCCATCTTCCTGAGGGCTTGCGGTATAGGGGCGCAGGATCGGCCCCAGGCGGAAATGCGGCTGCACCATGCTGCCAATGCCGGTGAATTGCATGGCGACCTTGTGCTTGACGCAAATGCCATTCAGCGCATCGCGCAGCCCATCGCCACGCTTGCGCAAATCCTCCGCCGCACTGTCATCAAAAATCTCGCCCATCGCCAAGGTGCCGGCGGACATGGACAGCACATTGTTGTTGAACGTACCGGAATGCGTCAGCGCATTGGGCTTGTGGGAATCAAAGACCGACATGACATCCGCGCGCCCGCCAAAGGCACCGAAGGACATGCCGCCCGCGATATATTTCCCGAGCGAGACAAGATCAGGCGTGATGCCATGCAGCTTCTGCAAGCCGCCCGCAGTGTGACGACTGGTCATCACCTCATCGAAAATCAGCATGGCGCCCACTTCGCGGGTTGCGTCCCTGAGCCCGGCCAGAAAGTCGCGCGTGGCGGGGATGCAGCCGCCGCTGCCCATCATGGGTTCCAGCAGCACAGCGGCCAAATCAGCGGCGTGTTCGCGGATCAGCGCCAAAGTGCCGGGCAGGTCGTTATATTCGGCAAGCGTCACCGAGAACGGCGCATTCACCACGCTGCCGCCGGTGACGAAGCTCATCACCCCGCCATGATAGCCACCGCGGAAGGCGATGATCTTGCTGCGTCCCGTATGGGCGCGCGCGGCAGCAACGGCCATCAGATTCGCCTCGGTCCCGCTATTGGTGAAGCGCACCAATTCCAAGGCCGGGAAGCGCGCGCACAGAATGGCGGCGAGCTTCGCCTCATTCTCGCCGACTGACGCCAGGCTGATGCCGTTTTGGATCACTTGGAACAGCAGCGCCTGAATGCGTGGATCGGAATGGCCGAACAGCCCCGCAGTATATTCGCCGCAAAGATCGAGGTATTTGTTGCCGTCAATATCTTCCAAATAGCAGCCCTGGCCGCTTTTCATCGCGGTCGGGAAGGGCGTGTAGAATAGCGTGGTGCGCGTATTGCCGCCCGGCATCACCTTGCGGGCGGTCTCATGCGCGGTGGCGCTTTTGGGGCGGGCGCGGGAATAATTCTCCCGCGCTTCGGCCAACGCCGCTTCCAGATCCGAATTGCGCGGCGCGGTGGCTGAATCGAGTGGCGGTGTCATGCGCGTTCCTCTTTGTTTTTCTGAGGCGGGGACGGACCCCCTGGGGACCATGACGCCCATCCGCCTTGAAGCCTCACTTCATCATGTTTTCTGCCGTCATGCACCCCTCAATTATGGCCCTCGCTTTGCACCAGCGGCGGGCGGGTGGCATAAGCGCGTCGTGCGGATTCTCTATCACCTTCCCCTCTCGCCCTATTCACGCAAGGTGCGCCTCGCGCTCGCGGAAAAGCGCATCCCCTTTGATCTGCGGGTCGAAAGGGTCTGGGAAAGGCGTGCGGAGTTCCTCACCATCAACCCCGCCTGCACCGTGCCCGTGCTGCAGGAAGAAAACGGCTTTTGCATCATCGATTCCTACGCCATTTGCGAATATCTGGATGAAGCCTATCCGGATATGCCACTGCTTGGGCGTTCACTCGGCGAAAGGGCGGAAATCCGCCGCCTGGTGGCCTGGTTTGACGGGAAATTCCATTTCGAGGTCGGGCGAAACCTGCTGTTCGAGAAGCAGATGAAGCAGTTGATGGGGCGCGGCAATCCGGATGCCGGGGCCATTCGCGCCGGCTATGCCAATTTGCGCCCACATCTTGATTACCTCGGCTGGCTGGCAGAAACCCGGCCCTGGCTTGGGGGGAATGCGCTGTCACTCGCGGATTTGGCGGCTGCGGCGCATCTTTCGGCGCTGGATTACTTGGGCGATGTGGATTGGGCGCTGAATGACGCGGCCAAGGATTGGTATGCGCGGGTGAAGTCCCGCCCATCCTTCCGGCCCCTATTGCAGGACCGGATCAGCGGCCTGATCCCGCCCGAACATTATGCCGATCTCGATTTTTGATGCTTTCCGCTTGAATATAAGACGAAGCTAATTTATATGAACCGGGTCCGGAACAGGAGCCCCGCCATGAATGCCCAATCCATTTCTGCCCGTGAGGCCGCTGCCCTGATCGCCTCGGGCGAGGCCGTGCTGGTGGATATTCGAGAAGCCGATGAACGGGCGCGGAGCCATGTGCCCGGGTCCGCCCATGCGCCGGTGTCTCGGCTGGGGAGTGCCGCGCTTGGCATTGCGCCGGGGTCCACCGTGATTTTCCATTGCCAATCGGGCAGCCGCACAGCGCAGAATGCGGGCGCGCTTGCCGCCGCCGTGCCGGGCTGCCGCGTGCTGCTGGTGGAAGGCGGAATTGGCGCGCTGAGTGCCGCCGGTGTGAAGATCGCGGAAGACAAGCGCGCGCCTTTACCCATCATGCGGCAGGTGCAGATCACGGCGGGTAGTCTGGTGCTGCTGGGCGCCGTGCTGGGTGCGCTGGTGGACCCGCGCTTTCACGCGCTTTCCGCCTTTGTGGGCGCGGGCTTGGTTTTTGCCGGCATCATGGGGCTTTGCCCCATGGCGAATGTGCTGGCGTTGATGCCGTGGAATCGGCGGGCTGCTTAATCCACCTTGGCGCCGGAGGCGCGGATCAGCGGCGCGAAGGCGGCTTCATTTTCAGCGCGGAATTTCACAAATTCCTCAGGCGTGGTGTACCAGGTGGTCGCGCCGTTTTCGAAAAAGCGCCGCTTGATATCATCGGTTTCCAGCGATTGCTTGGTGAGTTCATTGATGCGCCGGATCAGTGCCGGGGAAATCCCGGCCGGCGCACATACCCCGCCCCAGGAATTGATTTCAAACCCAGGCAGGAATTCCGCCATGGTTGGAATTTCCGGCGCTTGCGGGCTGCGCTGTGCGCCAGTCACCGCCAAGGCGCGCACCTTGCCATCTCGCGCCAAGGCGAGCGCTTGCGGGATATTATCGAAAATCATATGAACGCGCCCGCCCGCGAGATCAATA
>JADCFR010000048.1 GCA_020249415.1 Roseomonas sp.
ATGCGGGGCTTGCCGATGATGCGGGACAGCATGCTGCCTTCGGTCAGCGTCACCTCATGCCCCGGTTCGGTGCGCGGATTGGGTTGTTCATGGGCCAAAGCGCCCGGCACCTCATCCGGGATGTGTTGTATCAGGCGCCCGCCAAGCGCCACCGCGAGCAATTGCTGCCCGCCGCAAATCCCAAGCACGGGCTTGTCGCGCGCCAAGGCCGCACGGGTGGCGGCCATTTCGAAATCAGTCCGCCCTGGCTTCAGCGTGACTTTCGGGTGCGGCGCACCGCCGCCCCACAGGGCCGGGTCCACATCAAAGGCGCCGCCGGTCACCATCAGCCCATCCACCTCAGCGATGTAGGCTTCCGCCATTTCGGGGTGATGCGGCAGCGCCACCGGCAAGCCCCCAGCGGCGACAATGGCCGAGAAGTAGTTCCGCCGCAGCGCATACCAGGGCAGCTTGGACCAGCCGCCGGCCTCTTCGGAATCGAGGGTGACACCAATCAGGGGAAGGGATCGCATGGCGCAGCTTTAGGGTATTTCGGGGGTAAAGGAAAACGTGAGGGACTGCGTCTCATGCGGCTGCGATGATGCTTGGGGCCGATTTGCGAGGAGGGGCGGTGGCCTCGGCCTGGATTGAAGCGGGGGAGGGTGAGGGGATCTTGCCGCCCCTTTGCCGCACACGCGGGTGGTCTTTGGACCTGTTTCGCAAGGTCCATATGTCGCGATGTCGCGCATACTCGAAGCAGCTTTTTGGAGGGCTTCTTGCGTATCCTATCCGCCGAACGGCAAAATTCCCTGAGCTTCCGCGACGGTTTGCCAGTCGTGTTGCGCGAGGGGACCGACACGAGCCAGGCCCACCTCATTGCCGTGGTGAGCGAGGCGAAACTGTTCACTGCGCATGATCCTCACGGCGATGGGCTGATTTTGGGCAATGGGCATCGCCAAGCGTTGTTTCGGCAGCATGTCTGGGGCGGTATTCCCCGCCCGCGCATTTTCATTCGTGCGCTGAAAAGCAAGGTGGGGCTTGCGCCGGATCATTGGTCAAGCGAGATGCGGGCCTTTCGCTTCAGTGTGGAATCCTTTGGTCATAGTAATGGGTACTGAGCCTTTTCGAGGCAAGCTTGCCGATTTGGCGGACTGGAAACTGCAACCACACAGATGCTGGGGCGATTGATGAAGCGTGATGGTTTTCCGAGACACGCTCCTCCGCCCACAGCCTTCCGTCAGATCTGACCATGCACGGCGCGCCCTGCTTTCAGCGTGATTGAAACAGGTAGCGCGCGGAGCTGTTCCGCGGATGCGCGCAACGGGTCATCTTCCAGCACCGCGATATCGGCTATCATGCCTGGTGCTAACCGGCCCTTCACGTTTTCTTCCCGATTTTGGAGAGCACCATTGCGCGTCAGCGCGGTCAGCGCGTCAAGCACTGTGATGCGTTGATCCGCACCAAGCACTTGGCCACTACGCGTCTTTCTTTCGGTCGCGCTCCAGAGCATCATGCCGGCATCGCCCGGCGTCACGGGGCAATCGGAATGCAACGTGAATGGCAGCCCGCGCCGCAATGCTGAAACCGTTGGGCTGATGCGCGCGGCGCGCGCTGGACCCAATACAATGTCCCGGTGCCAATCACCCCAATAGAAAACGTGACTGACGAAGAACGATACCATCATCCCAAGCCGTTGAATTGCGTCAAGCTGATCCTCACGCGCTGTCTGAGCATGAATCATCACCGGCCGACGATCGCCCGGACCGTGCTTCGCCACGGCTTTCGCCACAGCACGAATCATTTGATCGCTCGCCGCGTCGCCATTGCAATGGGCAAGCACCTGCCAGCCTTTGGAAAAGGCCAAATCCACCAGCCGTTCTGCCTCTGCATCCGGCATGGCGGGGAAGCCGGCGAAATCGGGGCGCTGGCCGACTGGCGGCTTGAAATAGGGTTCACTTAGCCATGCGGTCATGGCCTGTGGTGAACCATCCAGAACGAGCTTGAGGCCACCAATCCGAATGCCGCGATCATAGGCCCCACCCACTGGCAGTTGGGAGGCAGCGAGCGCATCGGCATGCACGTAAAGCGCATAGGCGCTGACATCGAGAAAGACCTTATCCTGTGCCGCAGCGGCTGAGAGGTTTGCCCAATCTGATGGCCCCGCCGCGCCATCCTGAAGCGAGGTGAAGCCCCAGGCGGCGTAGCGGCGCTGCGCTTCCTCAAGCTGGGCGATCCGCTGGTTCTGCGGCGCGCTAGGCATGGCCTTGAGCAAGAACATCATGGCTGTTTCTTCAATCACGCCATTCGGCTCTCGTGAGCCGGGGCGGCGAACGATGACGCCGCCTTGGGGATCGGGCGTTTCAGCCGTGATGCCGCACACTTCCAAGGCCTTGGAATTCAACACCGCCACATGGCCCGAAACATGCGTGATCGCAATGGGCTGATCGCGCGCTACGGCATCAAGATCATCACGTGTTGGCGCACGCTGTTCGGCCAAAAGGCTTTCGTCGTATCCAGTGCCAATCAACCAACCTTGCAGCCCCCCGCCGGTCCGGTCCCGCCACGCCAATAACGCCCGCCCAAGATCGGCAATATTGCTGACGCCACCAGCAGGTGGGGGCTGTAAATTCGCAAGGGCGAGTGTTAACGCCAATTGAGAGATGTGGGCATGCGCATCGATAAATCCGGGCACGGCGCTACGCCCTTGAAGATCCACAACCCTTGTGCGCGGTCCGCGCAACCCGCTAAACGCCTCAGACGTGCCGACAGCCAGAATGCGCCCCCCCCCCAATGGCGATGGCTTGTGCCGGTGCCGCACCAGGCACCATGGTATGCACCGGTCCATTTTGGAGAATGAGGTCCGCCTGGAACATGCTACCGGGCGGCTCGGCAGCAGAAAGCCATCCGACACCTGCTCCCTGCGCTCTTGCGCGCCCCGCACCCGCAATCGCGGCGAAGCTGGCGGCAGCGCAGAACAGGCCGCGCCGACTGGTGGGCACTTGTCCGAAAGCGTTCAGGAATGGGCTGCAGCCGCAATTCGACAAAAATGGCCCGCCGCCGGCGGGTGACCAAAGGCTTGACGGTTGTGGCATGGGATTATTCCTTCGAGCATAAACTTCTTGGTGTATGGCCTGAGGAGCGTAGCTTCCTGGCACGCTGCCGAAATCAATTTCCAGGTGGCAAGGCAATCCCTTATAGATTGAAAGAAAGGCTTGTTTCAAATAAAGCGCCAGTACAATACATTGATGTAATATATAAGTAACGAAACCGCAAGTCGCTCACGCTCCCTCAAGACCCCCGATAGGTCGCGTAACTCCAGGGCGAACAAAGCAGCGGCACATGGTAATGTCCCTGATCCGCCATCAGCCCAACCGCGAGCGTCACCACATCCAAATAGGGCAGCTCCGCCCCCTGGCCGCGGGCGCGGAAATACTCAGCGACTGCAAAGCGCAATTCATAGCGGCCGGGGATGAAATCCGGCTGAGCCATCATCGGCCCATCGGTGCGGCCATCGGCATTGGTGCGCCGTGTGGTCACCAAAACCGGCGCGGGGTCCATGCGCCAAAGCTCCACCACCATGCCCTCGGCCGGGATGCCCTCAGCCGTGTTCAAGACATGCGTTGAAAGGGAACCGGGTCCGCTGCGGGCCATGGGGGATTCTCCTTCAATCCAGGGGCGCGCCGGCAGCGATCCAGGCGATCAGCTTGGCGCGCTCCTCGGCGGTGATTTCGGTCATATTGCCGGGGGGCATCGCTTCGGTCTGCACCTGCTGGCGCATGGAAGCCGCCCAGCGGCGGATTTGCGCCGGGGTTTCCATGATCACGCCCTTGGGCGCCACCGCAATGCCCTCAAAACTCGGGCGCGCCGCGTGGCAACTCACACAGCGCGCGGCGACAATGGCCTGCACTTCCGTGAAGGGCGGTACCTCGGCGCTCGCGTAATCCTTCTTGCCCGATTGCACGATGAAGAAGGCCGCGATCATGGCCGCCACCGCGCCGGCGGGCAGCCAAAGCGCATTCCGCCCCTGTTGGCGCAGCACAAAGAATTGCCGCACCAAAGCACCAGCCAGGCCAATCACAAGCAGGATCAGCCAATTCAACGGGTGCTGCCAGGTCATGGGGAAATGGGGCGAGATCATGATGAACAGCACAGGCAGCGTCAGATAGGTGTTGTGCACACTTCGCTGCTTGCCCCAGCGGCCATATTTTGGGTCGGGCGTGGCGCCGGCACTCATGGCCGCCACCATTTTGCGCTGGCCGGGGATGATCACCATGGCGACATTGGCGACCATGATGGTGCCGGTCATGGCGCCCACCTGCAAAAACGCGCCTCGGCCCGAGAAGATCTGGCAGGAGACATAGGCCACCACCGCCAGCGCCACGGCGCCGATCACGCCCAATAGCGCCTCATTTTCGCCAAGCTTGGATCGGCAGACCAGATCATAGGCAACCCAGCCACCCACCAGCATCGCCGCGCTAATGCCAATGGCCTGCCAGGGCGTCAGGGGCATCACGGCGGGGTCAATCAGGTAGCTTGACGCCTGGCCCCAATAGATCAGCACAAAAAGCGCAAAGCCGCTGATCCAGGTCCAATAGGCTTCCCATTTGAACCAATGGAGCTTTTCCGGCAGCTTTTCCGGCGCCAGGATGTATTTGCGCTTGTAATAGAAACCCCCGCCATGGATCGCCCATTGCTCACCGCGCACCAACGGGTTCTTATCCGCCGGCGGGTCAAGCTGATTGTCCAAGGAAATGAAATAGAAGGACGCCCCGATCCAGGCGATGCCCGTGATCAGGTGCAGCCAGCGTATGGCCAGGTTGACCCATTCGGAGAGGGCGGCGAAATCCATCGGTAATCCCAGGAAAAGGGCTTCTGTTGCAGCGCCACAATGCGTCGCAAGATGCGATGACGGCAAGGGCCAAGGCGCGCCGGGGCGGATTGCCCCTTGAAACCGGGGCGAATGAGGCGCAGGAACCGCCCCCCATGAGCCCTACCCGCCTCTCCCTCCCCAAGGACAGGATCAAGATCCTGTTGCTTGAGGGTATTTCCGATAGCGCTGTCGAGCTGCTGGCCGATGCTGGTTATCGTTCCGTCAAACGCGAAACCAAGGCGCTGGATGGCCCAGTGCTGGCACGCGCGCTGAAGGGCGTGCATGTGCTGGGCATCCGTTCCCGCACCCAGGTGACCGAGGAAGTGCTGGCAGCGGCGGATCGGCTGATTACCATTGGCTGTTTTTGCATCGGCACCAATCAGGTGGCCCTGGAAGCGGCGGCTTCGCGCGGCATTCCCGTCTTCAACGCGCCGTTTTCCAATACGCGGTCGGTCGCGGAACTGACGCTTGGCGAAATCATTATGATGATGCGCGGCGTCTTCCCGAAATCCAACGCGGCGCATCGTGGCGAATGGGACAAATCGGCGGCGAATAGCTGGGAAGTGCGCGGCAAGACGCTTGGCATTGTGGGCTATGGCAATATCGGCGCGCAGCTTTCGGTGCTGGCCGAAGCCTTCGGCATGCGCGTGATCTATTACGATCACACCACCAAACTGCCGCATGGCAATGCGCAGCCCATGCCAAGCCTGCATGCGCTGCTGGCCGAAGCCGATGCGATCACGGTGCATGTGCCCGAAACCGCCGAGACCATGGGCATGATCGGTGAGGCCGAGATCCGCGCCATGAAGCCGGGTGCGGTTTTCGTGAATAATGCGCGTGGTACCGTGGTGGATCTGGAAGCGCTTGCCGCTGCCTTGAAGGATGGGCATGTGCTGGGCGCGGCAGTGGATGTTTTCCCCGTGGAGCCATCCCGCAATGGGGAGGCGTTCGTCTCCCCCTTGCAGGGCCTGCCGAATGCGATCCTGACACCGCATATCGGCGGCAGCACCGGGGAAGCGCAATCGCGCATCGGCCAG
>JADCFR010000480.1 GCA_020249415.1 Roseomonas sp.
ACCGCAATGCCACCACCCGCCGTGCCGGGCTGGTTGAAGACCTGAGTCCGCTCATTGCCGCCGGCGACAATGCCGGCCGGCTGGCCCGGCGTGGCGGGAATGACGGTGCCTTCAACGCGCGCAGGCGGCGGGGAGGGCATGGCGGAAGGCGTCGTGGCCGGCGGCGAAGGTGCGCGCGGCGGCACGGATGCCATGGGCGGTGGGGTGGAACTGCTGGTGCGCGGCGGAGGCGGCGGCGGTGGCAGACGCAACGCATCATCCGGCGTCATTTGCGTGGTCGGCGTGGCGGGGGCGCGCATCGCGGCATAATCCAGGTTTTCCGTGCGCAGCACTTCCGCGCTGGTATCACCGCTGGTCACGCGGCGCAGCGTCAGGCTATCCACGGAGGGTATCGCGGCATTGCCGCTGGTATTCCAGCTTGGCTGCCAATTCGGCGCGCAGCCCTGCAGCGCCAGCATTCCCCCAAACAGCAGCAGCATAGAATGTCGCATGGCTTTCCCCGCCTCTTCCATGTTTAAGATGCGCTGCCTGGGGTTCAGACTCAAGGCTGCCCGGGCGGTTTTGCCGGCGCGTCACTGTTGGCAGGTGTTTCCGCCTGCGCCAGGGCGAGCCCCGCGCGCAAATAATCCCAGCCGGTGATCAGCGTCAGCACCGCGGCGGCCCAGAGCATGCCCTCCCCAATCAGGGACACCGGCAGGAAGCCAAGCCCGATCACTGGCGCACCGCTATCGCCCGCAAGCAAGGTGCCAAGCGCGCCCATCTGAAACCCGGTCTTCCATTTCGCGAGTGGCGTGACCGGCAGGCCGATCCGGAGTTCCGCCAGAAATTCCCGCAGGCCGGAAACCAGGATTTCCCGCAGCATGATGACAATGGCAGGAAACAGCCCGGCATCCGACAGCCTGCCATAGCCCGCCAGCAGCATCAGCGCCGCGCCCACCAACAGCTTATCCGCAATCGGGTCCAGCATGCGGCCAAAGCCGGAAACCGCGCCACGATCACGCGCGATCTTGCCATCGAAGTAATCCGTGATGGCGGCAAGCGAAAACACGACACAGGCCGCCATATCCGCTTGCGGCGTATTGATCGAAGCCAGCACCACCAGCAGCGGTATGGCCGCGATGCGCGAAAGCGTCAGCAGATTGGGCAGGTCCGTCGGCATTTCCCTTTCCTTAACCCGGAACGCAGCCTTTTGGCACCCTTGGGCGGCAATATTCAGCCAAGGGCCGCATTCGGGTGGAAATGATCGTGGATGCGCCGCGCCATGGCCGGGCCTACGCCGGGGCAGGCTTCCAAATCCGCCAGCCCCGCCTGACGCACCCCGCGGGCCGAGCCAAAATGATTGAGCAATTTGCGCTTCATCGCGGCAGCCACACCAGGCACCTCATCCAATTCAGACCGCGTCAAAGCCTTGGACCGCCCGGCGCGATGGGCGGAAATGGCGAAGCGATGCGCCTCATCCCTAAGGCGCTGCAAATAGAACAGCACCGGGTCACGCAGAGGAAGCTGGAAGGGTTCCCGCCCCACCATGTGGAACCATTCGCGCCCGGCATCCCGGTCTGGCCCTTTCGCCACCGCGACCAAGGGCAGATCATCCAGGCCGAGCCCCGCCATGATCTCCCGCGCGGCGGAAAGCTGGCCGGCGCCGCCATCAATCAGCACCAGATCGGGCCAGCCATCACCAGCACGCGCCGGGTCTTCGCGCAGCGCGCGGCCAAAGCGGCGCTCAAACACCTCGCGCATCATGGCGAAATCATCATTGCCGGCGGCGGTTTTGATGGCGAATTTCCGGTAGCCCTGCTTCATGAAGCCGGCAGGACCGGCAACGACCATGACGCCATAGGCATTGGCACCCTGGATATGGCTATTGTCGTAAATCTCGATCCGTTCCGGCGCGCCGGGCAGGCCGAAAAGGCTTGCCGTGCCTTCCAGCAGCGCCGCCTGGGTAGTGCCTTCCGCCATGCGGCGTTCCAGGGCCTCGCGCGCATTGGTCGCGGCATGTTCAAGCGCTTCGTGTTTTTCGCCGCGTTGCGGGCGACGCAATTCAACGCGCCGCCCGGCCTTGATCGCAAGTGCCTCCGCAATCAGCGCCGCTTCGGGCGGGTCATGCGATAGCAGCAGCAGGGGGGGCGGCGGCAAATCCTCATAAAGCTGACCCAGGAAGGCGCCCATCACCTCCTCAGCGCTTTGGTCCTGCTTGGCGTGGCTCAGGAAAAAGGCGCGATTGCCGTTGTTGCGCCCACCGCGAAAGAAAAACACCTGCACGCAGCTTTGCCCCGCCGCCTGATGCAAGGCGATCACATCCGCATCGCCAAGCCCTTCCAGATTGACGCGATCCTTGCCCTGAATATGCGTGAGCCCCCGGATACGATCCCTGAGTGCCGCCGCGCGTTCAAACTGCAAATCCGCCGCCGCCGCTTCCATCTCAGTCGCCAGGCGCTTTTGGATGGAAGGCGTTTCGCCGGACAGGAATTGCTTCGCTTCGGCGACCAGCGCCGCGTAATCGGCCTGCGAGATTCGATCCACACAGGGCGCCGAGCAGCGCTTGATTTGGAACAGCAGACAAGGCCGTGTGCGGGTATCAAACACCGTATCCCGACAAGACCGCAGCAAAAACACGCGCTGCAAGGCCGCCAAGGTCTGATTGACCGCCCAGACGGAAGCAAAAGGCCCCCAATAGGAAGCGCCCTTCCGCCTTTCCCCGCGATGCTTTGCAATCTGCGGAAAAGGATGGTCTTCCGTGATCACCAGCCAGGGGTAGGATTTGTCATCCCGAAGGACGATGTTGAAGCGCGGCCGGAATCGCTTGATGAAATTGGCTTCCAGCAGCAGCGCCTCAGCCTCGGACGCTGTGGTGACCACTTCAAGGGACCGCGTTTCGAACACCATGCGCCGGAGCCGTTCCGGCAGTCGGGCAAGCTGGGTGTAGGAGGTAACGCGCTTTCTGAGTGACCGCGCCTTGCCGACGTAAAGCGCCTCCCCCTTCTCATCCAGCATGCGATAGACGCCGGGGGTGAGCGGCAGGGTGGGCAGGGCCGCTTCCAGCACCGCCAGACCCTGGAAGGAGGGGCTTTCCGGCGTGAGTGGTGGCGTTTCGGTCATGCTGAATGGCTTATGGCAAAAGCGCGGCGAATTTGTCCACGAAACCTGTGGATAAACCTGTGGGAAGCCACCAAGGCAATTCGGTTAAAGCTATGTTACACAAAGATTCTAGGCCTTTGCCTAGTTTTGCGGCGCCCCGCCTGTAGCAAATTAAGTATCTGTTTTATTTGAAGATTACCCCGAGTCGCAAAGCCGTGCCGGCGTCAAGGGGGGAATTTCCGGTCGCGCGCAAAAAGCTTTTCGGCGTGGTTTTCGCGCGGTGGACAATCCGCAGCATGGCGGATGTCAAAATCGTGATCTTTCAATGACAACGCCGACGTTGATGCTACCGGGCAGCGCATCCGGCTTGGTGACCCCCACCCTCACGCGCCGAATGCGGGTGTCTTCCAAAAGGCTGATGGCGATGCGCTCGGCCAGGGTTTCCGCCAGGCGAACATGGGCCGAGGTGGCAATCCGCCGCGCCGTCTCTGCCGCCGTCGCGTAATCCACCACGCGGGCCAGCCGGTCCGGCCCTTCGGCTGCGGGGGCTTCGGGGTCCTCCACCGCCAATTCCAGATCCAGGATCACGCGCTGCGGGCGGGTTTCCTCATGCGCATAGACGCCAAGCAGGGCCTGGACTTCCAGGTTGCGCACAAAAACCAGCCGCAGCCCCGCCGCGGCATCCGGGGCGAAGCTCATTCCAAAGGCTCCTGCCCGAAGGAGGGTGACCATTGCAAATGCTGCCCGCCATCCAAAGCGATCATCTGTCCGGTCATGGACGGCAGCGACAGGATCGCCATGAGCGCGCGCGCCACTTCGTCAGGGCTGGTAGGGCGCGATAGCGGCGTTGCCTCCGCCTGCCGATCAAAATGTTCCTGGGATTGGCGGGGGCTGGGCAAAGCGGGGCCAGGGCCGATGGCATTGACCCGAATGCGCGGTGCCAGCGCCAGGGCCAGGCTTTGCGTCAGCGCCCAAAGCCCCGCCTTGGATACGGTATAGGAAACGAAATGCGGCGTCAGCGACCAGACGCGCTGATCCAGCATATTCACCACCAAGCCCTGCGCGGCTTGCGGCAGCGCCTTGGCAAAAAGCTGCGTCAGCACAAAGGGCGCGCGCAGATTGGGTTCCAGGTGACGGTCCCAGGAAGTCCGCGTTGCGTCATGCCATTCATCGCGTTCGAAGGTGGAGGCGTTGTTCACCAGCACACCCAGCGGACCGAGCGCCTTTGTCGCATCCGGGATCAGCCGCGCCACTTCGGCTTCCTGGCCAAGTTCGGCCCGCAGCGTGATGGCACGGCGGCCAAGGGCGCGGATATCGGCCGCCGTTGCCTCAGCCGCATCGGCACTGGCGGCGTAATGGATGGCGACATCAAAGCCGGCCTCAGCCAGCGCCAGCGCCATGGCGCGGCCGAGCCGCTTGCCAGCGCCCGTGACCAGCGCGGCGGGGGGGAGGTTGGTGGGGATCATGGGTGGGCTGATAGCCGCAAAACGCGCCGGGGCCTATGCCCAGTGGCCAGATCGCTGCTGTCGGTTCCCGATAGCAGCATGAATTGGCCTACCAAATATATGGCTAATGGTGCGCGGGGGTATTTCGGGGACGGGAAAGGACATTATCAATCGCACCACTAGCGCGACAAGCGCCGCTTCACCTGCTAACCCGCACCCCATCATGTCTGAAACCACCATTCCCGCCGCCCGCATCGCCGAAGAAGCCGCTCGTCGGCGGAGCTTTGCCATTATCGCCCATCCCGACGCGGGCAAAACCACGCTCACGGAAAAGCTGCTGCTAAAGGGCGGCGCCATTCAGCTTGCCGGCGCGGTGCGCGCCAAAGGTAATGCGCGGCGCACGCGTTCGGATTGGATGAAGATTGAACAAGATCGCGGGATTTCGGTGGCGACCTCGGTCATGACGTTTGAGCGTGACGGCGTGGTCTTCAACCTGCTGGATACGCCAGGCCATGAGGATTTTTCGGAAGATACCTATCGCACCCTGACTGCGGTTGATGCCGCGGTAATGGTGCTGGATGCCGCCAAGGGGATTGAAAGCCAAACGCGCAAGCTGTTTGAAGTTTGCCGCATGCGCGATATTCCCATCATCACCTTCATCAACAAGATGGACCGCGAAGCGCGCGAGCCTTTCGAATTACTCGATGAAATCCAGAACCTGCTGGCGCTGGATGCAACCCCTGCCGCCTGGCCCGTGGGCCGCGCCGCTGAGTTTGCCGGGGTTTATGATCTGGCGACTGATCGCTTTCTGCCGGTGGCGGAAGGCGCAGAACCGATCCAGCTTGAATCGCCCGAAGACCCGAAGCTTGCCGAATTGGTCGGTGATGACAGGGCTTTGGCGCTTTCCGAGGAAGTCTTGCTCGCCCGCGCCGGCTATCCCGAATTCGACACCGAGCGTTTTCTGGAAGGGTCTTTGACGCCGGTATTTTTCGGCTCTGCGCTGCGGGATTTCGGCATTGCGCATCTGCTGGATGGGCTGGCGCGCCACGCACCGCCACCGCGCGCGCGGCCGGCGGATCAGCGCCTGGTCACACCTGATGAGGAAAAGCTGACCGGCTTTGTGTTCAAAATCCAGGCGAATATGGACCCCAATCACCGCGGCCGCGTGGCCTTTGTGCGGCTTTGCAGCGGGCGGCTGACCAAGGGCATGCGGCTGCGGCAAAGCCGCACCGGCAAGCAGGTGCCCGTGAATGCGCCGCTGTTTTTCTTTGCCAAGGACCGGCAAGTGGCGGAAGAAGCCTGGCCGGGCGACGTGATCGGCATTGCCAATCACGGGACGCTCCGCATCGGTGACACGCTGACGGAAGGTGAGCCGCTGGACTTTCGCGGCGTGCCTTCCTTCGCGCCGGAAATCCTGCGCCATATCCGGCTGGATGATCCGATGCTGGCGAAGAAACTCCGCACCGCGCTTGATCAATTGGCGGAAGAAGGCGTGGTGCAATTGTTCCGCCCGCGCGACGGCTCCCCGCCCGTCGTTGGCGTGGTGGGGCAATTGCAATTGGATGTGCTGCAAAGCCGGCTGAAAGTGGAATATGGCGTGCCGGCCGGGTTTGATGGCACGCCTTGGGAACAGGTGCGCTGGATGGTATCCGATGAGGCCGGGGCCTTGGATCGTTTCGCTGAAGCCAATCGGCGCGATGTCGCAGAAGATCATGATGGCGCGCTGGTCGCGTTTTTCAGCAGCGATTGGCGCCGCCGCCGCGCGGAAGAGGAATGGCCCATGATCCGCTTCCATGCCGTGCGCGAACAGCATGGGGTAGGTGGGGGGAAGTAAGCCTTCCCCCGCAAGCCTTTGGCTTGCGTTATCTGAGGGCGGATCGTGACCGATCCGCCCTCAGACGCCGGCGCGCGCATCCGCGCGCTTGGCTTCGCCGCATAAGCGGCGGCGCCCATTCGGGCGCTCGCCCGCCTTCGGCGTGCGTAGTTCTTACTTCACCGACGAGAAGGATGTCGGCTGAAGGATTTCATTGGTGACCTTCGTCAGCAGCGGGCCATTGGCTTCGGTTTCCGCGCGCGCCTTGATCCAATCCGGATCGGCCTGGAACTTCGCCCATTTCTCCTCCCGCTCTGCCAGTGAATTCCACGCCACCATATAGGTCAGGCTGTGATTGGAATCGCCGATCAGCGTGGTCCAGAAACCCGCCTGGCGAATGCCGTGCTTGTCCCAGAGTTTTAGCGTGATGGTGTCAAACCGCTTCATCAGATCGGGCAGGCGCCCGGGCTGGCAGTGATAGATACGAAGTTCATAGAGCATCGTTTTTCTCCCTTTGATGCGATTAATCCAATTTGGCGCAGGATATTTCCACCAAGTCGCGCCAAACGCGATCCTGGCTGCGCACAAATTCCGTGAAGCCTTCTGGCGTGTCATCCGAAATGGCGGTGAAACCAAGCGGGATCAGCTTTTCACCATACTCCCTGTCCCGCGCCGCGCCGATGGTGGCGCGATGCAGCGCCTGTACAATGGAGGCCGGCGTGCCGGCGGCGGCCGAAATGCAATACCAGAATTCCATATCCATATCGAAACCGGGGATGAGTTCTGCCATGCCGCGCACATCCTCAAGCCCTGCGACCTGAGGCTGGCGCTTTTGGCTACCGACCGCCAGCGCGCGCAAGCGGCCTTCGCGCACATGCGGCATCAGCGCGGCGTCGCGGGTGAGTTTGATCATGCTGACCGCCCTTCCCTATTTTGCTGGTTCGCGGTGCAGTTCCACCACCACGCCCTCCTGCCCTGGCAGGGCGGGATAGCGGCGCATCACCTCCGGGTCATGGCCGGGCACGATGTGCTTCGGGCTTGGCGCCAGGGCGCGGAGCTTATCAAAACCTTCCAGCATTTCGCCAATATGAAGCGCCGTGGTGAAGGGCCGACCGGCTTCCATATTCTCATAAAAATGCGTGACATCGGAAGCGAGCACCACACGCCCGCGCGCCGTATTCACGCGCACGCATTGCAGCCCCATGGAATGCCCGCCACAGGCATGCACGGTAATGCCCGGCGCCACTTCCGCATCGCCATTATGAAACACCACGCGTTCGGCGAAATTCATCCGCACCATGCCGACCACATCCTCCACCTCAAAAGAATGGCGGAGCTTGGGGTATTTCATGTAGCGGCCGGTCGCATACTGCATTTCCGGTTCCTGCAAATGGAACCTGGCCTTGGCGAATTTATGGAAGCTGCCGACGTGGTCGTAATGAAGGTGGGAAATCACCACATCTTCGACCTTATCGGGGTCAACGCCGATCAGCTTCAGGCTTTCGATTGGGCAACGCAAATAGTTGCGCTTGCGCTTCGCGGCGACCTCTGCCGTGAAGCCGGTGTCAATGATCACGGCGCGATCATCATTCACCGCGGCCCAGACGAAGTAATCCATCGGCATCGGCGCATCATGCGGGTCGCCGCCGATAAAATGTTCGGCGCGCTTGGCATCGCGCATGGCGTAGCGCAGCGCATAGACGCGGTATTCGGGTTCAGTCATGCCATATGCTCCTGCTTGACGGGCTGCATGCCTAGACCATGATCCGTGTCAGTTACTGCGTCTTATCCGCATCAAACACGGCCTGCACCGCTGTCGGATCGCATTTGATGGCAACGCCAGCGCGTTCCAATTGCAGCTTCATCGGCACACGGCTATCGAGGTTTTCCCAGCCGCGATTCAACGCCTCATTCATTTCTTCCATCGTCAATTGGCAAAGCCGCATCGGCACGTTCAATTCGCGGCCCATGGTTACCGCCAGCGTCACATCCTTATGCGCCAGCTTCAACGCAAAGGCGGGCGGATCATATTTGTCCACCAGAAATTGGTCCGTGATGCGATCAAAAGTGCGCTTGCGCCCCAGCGCGCCCTGACGCACCGCCTTCCAAAGATCAAGCGGGTCCATCCCCGCCTTCACACCCATGGAAAACACCTCGGCCATCGCGGTTTGGATCGCATAGCCCGCCATATTATGCACGAGCTTTGCCACCGTCGCGGTACCGATCGGGCCAATATAGGCGGCCTGGTCACCAAAAGCGTCCAGCACTTTTTTGTATTTGTCGAAAACTTCCCTGTCGCCACCGACCCAGATGGCGAGCTTGCCGGTCTCAGCCCCCTTCGGCCCGCCGCTCACCGGCGCATCAAAACCATAAGCGCCTTTGGTCGCGAGTGCTTCCGCCATGCGCTTCATCAGCGCTTGGGAATTGGTCGAAAGATCGAAATAGGCAGCATTTTTTTGCACGCCGGCCAGGATGCCATCGGTGCCGAAAATCACTGGCTCCACTTCCTTCGGGCCAGGCAGAGAGGTGAAAATCACCTCGCATTGCTCAGCCACCGCCTTCGGTGTTTCCGCCCAGGTCGCGCCAGCAGCAAGCCGATTGGCGCCAGCTTCGCGGCGAATGTCATGCACCACCAGCTGATAGCCGGCCTTTTGCAGATTGGCGGCCATGAAAGCACCCATGGTGCCAAGGCCGATAAATCCTATCTTCATCGCGTCAGCCCTTCTTTGCCTTGTCCTGTGCTTCAAAGACATCAACGGCGACATGCGCTGCCGTCATCGCAGAGGGCCAGCCGGAATACATCGAAAGATGCGTGATGATTTCTGAGATTTCCTCGCGCGACAGCCCATTGGTCAGGCCACGGCCGATATGGCTGTTCAATTGATCCTGCCAGCCCATGGCGACAAGGGCTGCAATCGTCACCATGGAACGGTCGCGCTTGGAAAGCTGGGGCCGTTCCCAAACATCGCCATAGACATATTGGTGGGTCATCTCCACCAGCTTCGGGAAATCCGGGTTGATCCGGTCGCGGCGTGCGGAAGGCGGGGCTGCCATGGAAGTTTCCTCATGCGATGTCAGCACAGCACCGGCAGAGGAATGGCTGAGCGCGCAGCGCACCCAAGCCCTGACCTTCCCCCGCTTCTTCTGTGTTGCACCCATCCTGCGACCAGTATGGCCGCGCCGCAAGCGGGTGATCAGACCTCCGTGATACGCCGCGCGGCAAGATCAAGCGCCGCCGCCACCGTCGCGGCACGCACCGCCGCGCGATCACCGGGGAAGATATGGCGTTCCACCACGGTCGGCACGCCTTCACACGCGCAGCCGATGAACACCAACCCCACCGGCTTGCCCGGCGTGGCACCGCCTGGACCCGCAATGCCGGTGCAGGAAAGGGCGAGTGAAACACCCGCACGCGCCCGCGCCCCTTCCGCCATTTCACGCGCCACGTCTTCACTCACCGCGCCCTGCGCCGCCAGGGTTTCGGTGCGCACGCCGACCATCTTGTGCTTGGCGTCATTCGCGTAAGTCACGAAGCCCGCCATCACCACGGAAGATGAGCCCGCAATCGCTGTCAACGCTGCGGCAATCAGCCCGCCAGTGCAGGATTCCGCCGTGGCCAAGGTCATGCCCTTGGCATCCATCTGCGCCAGCAAAACGCGCGCCTGATCAAGTGTGGCTTCGGGCAGCATGGGTCAGATCACTCCCGGCAAAAGGGGGCGCGCCAGGATCAGCGCCAAGGCGGCCAGCGCACCCGCGACAATATCATCCAGCATGACACCAAAAGCGCCTTCTTGCTGATCAGCCCAGGAAATCGGCCAGGGCTTCAGGATATCGAAAATGCGAAACAGACTGAAGGCGATCAGCACGCCCCAAATATTGGCATCTACACTCAAGCCCGCCAGCGCAATCAGCATGCCGGCCGCTTCATCCACCACAATCCAGCCAGGGTCCTGATCTGGGGTTTCACGCAAGACATCGCGCACGGCGCAAAAACCAATGATCGTCACCAAGATGGCCAGCGACAGCGTCGCCACCGGCCCGAGCAAGGCCGCCGGCAAAACCAGCAATGATCCCCAAGTGCCGGGCGCGGGTTTCAGCCGCCCGACACCACCCATCGTCGCCACCAGCAAGGGCAGCTTCATTTGGCGCTGGCCAGCCAGCTTGCCATGGGGTGCGGCGCTGTCATGGGTGGGTTCTGGCGTGCGCGATAAATCACCGCACCTTCCACAATGCGCTGCACGTAATTGCGTGTCTCGGCGAAGGGAATCATCTCCATCCAATCGAGCAAATCACGCTCGCCACGCAGCGGATTGCCATAGGTGACAAGCCATTCATCCACGCGCCGCGGGCCGGCATTATAGGCCCCTGCCGCCATCACCAGCGATCCTTCAAAGCGCCCGAGCATTTCTTCCAGATAGGCAGCACCAAGTTTGATATTGGCTTGTGGATCGGCGGTCAGCATATCCACCCGGAAATTCATACCCAGCCGGCGCGCAACGGTCTGGGCGGTGGAAGGCAATAATTGCATCAGGCCGCGCGCATTGGCGCTGCTGACGGCTTCCGTATCGAAATTGCTTTCCTGCCGTGTGACGGAAAAGATGAAGGCGGGTTCCGGCGATGTCACCGGCACGCGGAAGGGCGTGGGCCAGCCTTCCGGCAACAGGATATCGCCTTCAATCGCCGAACGTCGTGCCACCCATACGGCGTGATCCGGCCGGCCAATATGATTGGCAAGGCGCGCGGTCAGCAGCCTGTCTTGCTGATCAGCCGATACCGCCTGCAAGCGCAGCAGGAATACGCGTGTGCGACGCGTCTCCCCCAGCTCTGCCAGCGTGGTCACCACGCGCGCCAATTCGCGCTGCGCAAATTCCTGCGCGCGCCTTTGTTCAACCGGCGGCGTTTGCAGTGCGCGGAGACGCTGATCCAAGGCTTCCTGGCTTTCACCCATCGTCAAGGCTGCAAGCTGGCCGTAAAAGGCGGTCGGTAATTGCGCCGCTGCCGCATAGCGTTCGCGCGCGGCAGCATTGGCGCCACGCGCCGCCAGCGCCCGGCCTTCCCAATAAAGCGCGCGCGCGCGGGAAATGACCGAACGTGTACCGAGCGCCATGGCGACAAAATGCCGCTGCGCCAGAACAGGATCATTCAAAAAGCGTAACGCAATGAAGCCCGCCAGAAATTCGGCTTCCAGACGCCCTTCGCTGCCCATGGGCTGACCATGAAAGGCCGCGATGCGATGCGCATCCTTGGCGTTGTTCAACCGTAACAGCTTGCGTGCCAGGATTTGCCGTTCCGCCCAAACCGCACGCGCGATTTCAGGGTCCATATTCGCCTGGAAGGGTTCGGCGACAATCCAGCTTGCCACCGCATCGGCATCCTGATCCCGCCTGCGCAGCAGCCGCGCCCTTTCATAGGCCCAGGCAAGATCAAGAGGATGAAGCAGCACTTGTCGGTTTTCAGGCTCTCCGGCGAGTGCCATGCGCATTCTTCCCGAACCCAGTGCTACCCCGGTCAGGCGCTCCAAGGCGCGCTGCGCGCCCTGCATATCGCGCGCGAAAAAAAGCCGATCGAAACGTTGCTGGTGATCTTCCTGCCGCAACAGCCGGCCGAATTGGGCCATAATGGCCGCCTCAGCCGCGGCATCACCAGGCGCTTCCGCCCAGGCGCGGCGAAGCGTCTGTTGCGCGCCGGCTTCTCCCTCTAGATTGGGCGCGGCTTCAACACTCGGTCGTGGCGCATTATCCGGCCCGCGCCGCACCATATCCAGCATTGTGCCAAGCTGTGTTTGGGGTCTTGCGCCACGGGTCAGCGCTTCTGCGTGGCGCAAGGCCCCGGCGAGGCTGCGCGGGGGGAAGGTGGTGAAATGCGCCAGCACGAGCGGATCATCGGCTGGCCCTCCAAAGGCGGCTTCTGCCCGGCGCGCGATGGTATCCACCTGCGGCCAATCGGGATTTTCGCGCAAAAACCCGGCAAGCTCTGCCGCCGTGGCTGGCGCGGTGCGATGCGTCAGGCGCATCCACAGCACGATTTTTACCACCATAGGATCAGCGGCGGCCGCGTAGGTTTCGGCTTCCGCCCAGCGCCCCCCATTGGCAGCGGCGATGGCAGCCTTGCCGGCTGTGATGCGCGCAGCCTGAGATGAAGCAGTTTGCGCGATAGCTGCCGTACCGGGAAGCAGCAGCGGCAGGCTTAGAAGCAACCGACGCGAAAGCCTCATGACGCGGCTATCCCCCGATCAATACACGCGCGCCATGGCGTGTTTCAGAAGGCAGGCACAGCGCCGCAATACCAGGCGCGACATCAGCGGGTTGCGGCAGGGTGGCGGGGTCCTCACCCGGCATGGCTGCGGCGCGCATTTTGGTGGCGACAATATCCGGGTCAACAAGGTTCACGCGCAAGGGTGTGGCCTCTACCTCCTGCGCCCATGTCATCACCAGATGTTCCATGCCCGCCTTGGATGCACCATACATGCCCCAATAGGCGCGCGGTCGCAGCACACGCCCGCTGGTGACAAACACCGCACGCCCCGCCTCGGAAGCACGCAAAGGCGGATCGCAACTGCGGATCAGGCGCCAGCTAGCGGTCAGGTTCACCGCCATCACTTCCGCCCAATCGCGCGGTTCAATATGCGCAACCGGTGTCAGCTTGTTCAGGGCGCCCGCATTATGCACCAGAATATCCAAGCGACCGAAGCGCTGCACGATCGAAGGGCCGATCATGTCAATGTCCTTTTCGGCCTTTTGCAGATCGAAAGGCAGCAGCGTCGCGGGCTTGCCGCCGGCGGCGCGGATCGCGTCATCCACTTCTTCAAGTCCGCCTTGGGTGCGCGCCACCAGCACGCATTGCGCGCCGAGCCTTGCCAATTCCAAGGCGAGTGCGGCACCAATCCCGCGTGACGCACCGGTGATCAGCGCCACCCGGCCTTCCAAAGCCGCCATCATCATTGCCCCGCCGGTTGCAGCAGGGAAAGCTGCCGGTCGGCATTATCTGTCCAATCCGTCAGCGGAATCGCATAATCGCCAGTAAAGCAGGCGTCGCAGAAATGCGGTTTCTTGGCATCGCGCGCCGGCTGCCCAAGCGCGCGATAAAGCCCATCAAGTGAAATGAAAGCCAGGCTATCCACGCCAATGATGCGCGCCATCTCCGCCAGGTCATGCTTGGCCGCCATCAGATGCGCGCGTTCGGGTGTGTCAATGCCGTAATAGCAGGAATGCGTGGTGGGCGGGGAGGAGACACGCATATGCACTTCTATCGCCCCCGCCTGGCGCACCATTTCAACGATCTTGCGGCTGGTAGTGCCGCGCACGATGGAATCATCCACCAGCACCACGCGCTTGCCCTGCAACATGGCGCGATTGGCGCTGTGCTTCAGCTTCACGCCCAAATGGCGGATCTGATCCGTGGGTTCGATGAAGGTGCGCCCGACATAATGGTTGCGGATGATGCCAAGCTCAAACGGAATACCGGCTTCCACCGCGTAGCCCATGGCCGCCGGCACGCCCGAATCAGGCACCGGCACAATCAAATCCGCTGCCACACCGCTTTCGCGCGCCAATTCGGCGCCGATGCGCTTGCGCGTTTCATAAACCGGCGTGCCTTCCACCATGCTGTCGGGCCGCGCGAAATAGATGTATTCGAAAATGCAAAAGCGGCTATCGGTGCGCGCAAAGGGCTTGATGCTGCGCAAGCCACTATCGTCAATCACCACCAATTCGCCCGCTTCAATATCGCGCACAAATTCCGCCCCCACGATATCCAGGGCGCAGGTCTCGGACGCCAGAACCAGCCCGCCATTGGCCAGACGCCCCAGCACCAAAGGCCGCACGCCCAAGGGATCGCGCGCGCCAATCAGCGCGCCATTATGCAAGGCCACCAGGGAATAGGCGCCCTGCACCTGCTTCAGCGCATCAATCAGCCGATCAATCACGGTGGAATAAAGGCTGATGGCAATCAGATGAATGAACACCTCGGAATCCGTGGTGCTCTGAAATAGGCAGCCGCGCCGCACCAAGGCGCGCTTCAACGCATAGGCATTGGTCAGATTGCCATTATGCGCCACGGCAAAACCGCCAAATTCAAAATCGGCATAAAGCGGCTGTACATTGCGGAGCGCGGTCTCACCGGTCGTGGCGTAGCGATTATGCCCCACCGCATGCGGCCCACGGAGCGAGGCGATAACCTTGGCTTCGCCGAAATTATCGCCAACCAGGCCAAGCCCTTTATGGGCATGAAACAGCCCCGCGTCATCCAAGGTCACGATGCCGGCAGCTTCCTGGCCGCGATGCTGCAGCGCATGCAGCCCAAGCGCCGTCAGCGCTGCGGCATCGCCGCCATTCCACACGCCGAAGACGCCGCATTCCTCATGCGGCTTGTCATCCTCAAATCGCACGGGCAGCGGCATGGTAACCTCAATTCCGGCTACGCGCAGGCGGGCGCAGCAATTCTTCAACCGTAGGCGAACGCGGCAAGGGCGGCTCATTCAATCGCGGGCGATATTCCGCCGGCATGATTTCAATCACCCGATGTGCGCCTTGCGACAGCAGGGGCAGGGCACGGGCTTCCAGCACCGGTTCCGGCCAGCGTTCGCCCGGCAGCAGCAGCCCCGCCACGATATAGGCGACCACCAGCAGAAAAGCGCCGCGCGCCGCGCCAAAAACCAGGCCAAGCACACGATCAATGCCGCCCAGCGCGGAATCCTGCACGCGATCCGCGACCGCATTGATCATCAGCTTGAAGACAATCAGCGCCACCAGAAACACCACGCCAGCGCCAATCGCTTCCGCAAGCCAGGGCGGCGTGAAATAAGGGTCGAGGAAGGGCTGAACCTCCTTCCGCGCCAGCAAGGCTACCACCGCCGCACCAACCCAGCCCGCCACGCCCAGCGCTTCGCGCACCAGCCCATGGAAAAAGGCGAGAATTGCCGACAGGGCAATCACCCCCAGCAGAATGACATCAACCCAATTCATCGCCGCACCCTATAGCCCTGGCCGGCGGGCGCGTCACGCCTTGCCCTTCGCGGGCAGGGTCTTTTCGGCAAAGCGCGCCACCAGATCGGTCAAATGGCCGATTTCCGAAAGCCCCAGCCCCTCCGGTGCCGCCGCCGCGCGCCCACCGCGTGCAATCCGGCGCGGTAGGGTTGCGGCAGTGAAGCCTAGCTTGGCCGCTTCTCTCAGACGCGACTCGGCTTGCGAAACCTGTCGCACCTCACCCGAAAGCCCGACCTCGCCGAAATACACCGCGCCCGAATCCGTGGGCCGATCTGTCGCCGCCGAGACCAGCGCCGCCGCCACCGCCAAATCCGCCGCCGGTTCGCTGATACGCAAGCCGCCCGCGATATTCAGATAGACATCATTCTGCCCAAGGCTGAGGCCACACCGCGCTTCCAGCACCGCGAGCAGCATGGAAAGCCGCCCGGAATCCCAGCCCACCACCTGCCGGCGAGGCGACCCGCCCGACGATGGCGAAAGCAGCGCCTGGATTTCCACCAGCACCGGGCGCGTGCCTTCAATGCCGGCGAATACCGCCGAGCCGGAGACATTGCCGCGACGTTCCGCCAAAAACAGCGCCGATGGATTGGCGACTTCCACCAGGCCGCGATCGGTCATCTCGAAAACGCCGATCTCGTCAGTCGCACCAAAACGGTTCTTCACCGCGCGCAGAATACGGAATTGATGCCCGCGATCGCCTTCGAAATAGAGCGTCGCATCCACCATATGTTCCAGCACGCGCGGCCCGGCGAGCGTGCCTTCCTTGGTGACATGCCCGACGAGCACCAGCGCAAAGCCGCGCGATTTCGCGAGCCTGATCAATTCGGCGGCGCAGGCGCGCACCTGTGCGACGGTCCCCGGTGCTGAATCCAGCGCATCCAGCCAAACGGTCTGGATCGAATCCATCACCACCAGCGCGGCGTCGCTTTCCTGTTCCAGGCTGGCGCCGATATCCCGCAGCGCCGAAGCGGCGGCCAATTCCATCGGGCTATCGGAAAGGCCGAGGCGTGCGGCGCGCAGCCTGACCTGCTCCACCGCCTCTTCACCCGAGATGTAAAGCACCCGCCGCCCGCCAGAGGCCAGGCGCGCCGCCGCTTGCAACAATATGGTGGATTTGCCGATGCCGGGGTCGCCCCCCACCAGCACGGCGGAAGCCGGCACAAAGCCGCCACCCAAAACACGGTCCAATTCTGCAATACCGGTGACGATGCGCGGCGGAGGCGCGCTTTCGCCCTTCAGGCCGACAAATTCAACGCGGCGCCCGCCAGCGGTCTTGGCGGCGGGGCCGGGGCCGCGCGGGGCGGTGGTTTCCTCGATCAGCGTATTCCATTCGCCGCAGGCATCGCAGCGCCCCTGCCATTTGGGGCTGACCGCCCCACAGGCCTGGCAGACAAAGCGGCTGCGATCCTTGGCCATTCAGGCGCGCAGGCGGATCAGGTGATCTTCGTGTGGATTTCGCCCACACCTTCCACAATACCTTCCAGCACATCGCCACGCACCACGGCGGCAACCCCTTCGGGCGTGCCGGTCATGATCAGGTCTCCCGGAGCCAATTCCACCAATTCCGACAGATTGGCGATCACCTCAGGCACCGACCAGATCAGCTTGGAAAGGTCAGAGGTCTGCGTGACCTTGCCATTCACCTTGAGCTCAATCTTGCCCTTGGCCGGGTTCACGCCAGCCGCCGGCACCAGCAGGCCCATGGGGGCGGATTTGTCGAAGCCCTTGCCCATATCCCAGGGGCGGCCGGTCTTTTTCGCCTCATTCTGGATGTCGCGGCGCGTCATATCCAAGCCGGCGCAATAGCCCCAGACATGAGACAGCGCATCGGCGGTCGCGATATTGCGCCCACCGCGCCCGATGGCGACCACGAGTTCCATTTCGTGATGCAGCGATTTGGTGACGGATGGATAGGGCATATCGGCGCCATTGATGACCACGGAATCGGCCGGTTTGGTGAAATAGAAGGGCGGTTCGCGGGTTGGGTCGCTGCCCATTTCAATCGCGTGTTCGGCGTAATTGCGGCCCACGCAGAAAATCCGCCGCACCGGGAAAAGCGCGTCACTGCCCTTGATCGGCAGCGCGGCCACGGGCGGGGGCGGGAAGACATAGGAAACCATCTGGGCGACTCCTTCGGGCATTCCGCGCCGCTATAGCCCCAGCCGAGGCGCACCGGAAGGCAGGGCAGGCGCTTTGTGTGTCATCTGAGGGTGACGCCGCATCTGTCTGAGACGCCAAGATTCCGCCCCAACAAAAACGCCCGGTCAGGGGGGTGACCGGGCGCTACTTTGTATTTTCCGATCGGAAAGGTCGGGCGAGCCGGCAGGGGATGCCGGGATCGCGACCGCCGGCAAAGCCATGGCCGGTAAGGATTTTTTAGAACATTTGCGCGAAAAAGCAAAGCCCTAAAACGCAATTTACTGCGCAAAGAAACCGTGTCACTCCGCCGCCGCGGCAAGCTTCGCGCCGGCATGGGCGGCGGCGGCGCGGCCAAAGGCTTCGAAGATCGCGCGGCTATCGGCGTCTCGTTCCCAGTCATATTCGGGGTGCCATTGCACGCCGATGGCGAAGCCGCGCGCGCCTTCCACGCGGACGGCTTCAATCGTGCCATCCGGCGCCCAGCCTTCCGCGACCAGGCGTGGCGCCAAGCGCTGCACGGCCTGGTTATGCAGGGAATTCACCGCAAGCTGCGCTGCGCTGCGTGACGCGGCGGTCAGCGTCGCAGCCAAGGCACCCTGGCCATCAATCCGCACCAGATGCGCCTTGCCGGTGCGCACCAGCGGGATTTTTTGATCCGATGGCGTGGAATGATCCATCCGCCCCGGCAAATCCTGCACGCGCTGATCCAGGCTGCCGCCAAG
>JADCFR010000481.1 GCA_020249415.1 Roseomonas sp.
AGCCTCAACCGGATCATCAATCTGGCTCGGATTGGCATAAAGCGCCGTCATGGGCAGTGAAACGGCCAGCACTTCACCATTGCGATCCGTCACCGCCGCGCGTGAGACGGGTGTTTCAGCCGGCGGCGCTGGCGGGCGGGAAAGCATGGCCGCGCGCTTTGGTTCAGCCGGATCAAAGACGGTTGCAAGTGAAAGCTTCACCGCGACCGCGCCAAACAACACCAAGAAACCAAAAGCCGCCAGCAGCAGGCGACCGCGCGATTTTTCCAATTGGGCGTGGCGCAGCAGATCGGGCTGCGAGACGCGCACCAGGGCGCGGCTTGTGGATTCTGCTAATGCCGGTTCGCGTAGCCTATTGCCCGGCAAGGCATCGGGTGAAGGCGGCTTAGGATCATGGGGCGATGCCTCGTTCATGCAATGGCCACTCCACTCAACGTATCACCCCTTGCGGGGCTCCGGCAGGGATGGGGCGAGACAGCGGCATGGGCGGCGGCAATGCCGCGCTGGCGCCACCCAGCGCCGAGGTCACCACCGCAGGCGGCGGCGGCGCGGCAGGCGCGACATGCAGCGCAGGTGTCACCCTTGGCGGCGCTGGCGGCGGTGCCGGACGCGGGGGCGGCGGCGGGGCCATGGCCGCGCTCAAGCGCGGCGGCGGTTCCGCCTGCGCTTGCCGGGCCGGTGCTTCTAGCCGCGCCGGGGCTGGGGCTTGTGGCGCAGGGATTGTGGCGACTGGGCTTGGCACCATCAGCGCTTCCGGCACGGAAGGCGGCAATTCCGGCGGACCGAAAAGCGAGGGCGGGCCGGCGAAGGGCCGCGCGGCGGGCAGGCGGCGTTCCAGCTCTGCCTCACGGATGAACTGCGCCGGCGCCATGGGCTCCAGCGCCAAATGCCGCTGCGCAACCTGCCGCAGCCGATCCGGTTCATTCAGCAGCGCCCATTCCGCGTGGAGAATTTGCGTACGCTCGCGCACCTCTTCCGTCTGACGATTCACTTTGTGCAATTCACGATCCAAGACGGAGACGGAATGCTTCACCTGATACAAATGAAGCCCCGCACCGGCCGCGATAATCAGGCTGACAAAGGTAAGCGGGCGGATCATGCGGCATGCTCCTGCGCCAGGCGTTCAATGCTGCGCAGCCGCGCGGAACGCGCGCGCGGATTGGCGCTGCATTCGGCTTCCTGCGGGCGACGTGCACGCGGTGTCAGCAAGTGAAAGGCAGGTTTGCGGCGACCAAAAAGCGCTGCAGGATCGTGGCGCGAAGCGCCACCCCGGCCGGCTGCCGCGGCCATGGCCTGCTTGACGATGCGATCTTCGAGCGAATGAAAGGCAACAACCACAAGCCGCCCGCCGGGGGCGAGTAATTCCATCGCCGCCGCGATGCCGCGTTCCACTTCGCCCAATTCATCATTCACGGCGATGCGCAAGGCCTGGAAGCTGCGCGTTGCGCCATCAATGCCAGAGGGATCGCGCGGCACGGCGCGGCGCACCAAGGCGGCCAGATCAGCCGTGGTGGTGAAGGGCGCCTCAGTGCGGCGCGCGACAATGGCGCGCGCAATGCGGCGGGCGAAGCGTTCCTCACCAAAACGAAAAATGATGTCGGCCAAGTCGCGCTCTGGCAGGCTATTCACCAGCTCCGCCGCGCTGGGGCCGGATTTCTCCATGCGCATATCCAACGGACCATCAGCGCGGAAGGAAAAGCCACGCTCCGCCTGATCCAACTGGAAGGAGGAGACACCAAGATCCATCACCACGCCATCAAGCGAGGCAATGCCGCGATCACGGAGCAGAGAAAGCATATCGCCGAAGCGGCCTTCAATCAGATGCAGCCGGCCCGCGAAGCGCTGCGCCAAGGCGGCACCGCGCGCAATCGCATCCGGGTCGCGGTCAATCGCGAAAACCGTGCAACCGGGTGCCGCTTCCAGAATGGCGCGGGCATAGCCGCCGCCGCCAAAGGTGGCGTCCAGATAGGTGGCACCTTCCTGCGGCGCGAGGCTTGCCAGCACTTCCGCCAGCATCACCGGCACATGGCCTTCCGTGGTCATGGCGCGCGCTCCGATGCTGCCGGCAGGGTCAGGCCGCGTTCCCGCGCGCGCAACCGCGCCTCCTCAGAACGTCGGCGCGCTGCTTGCGGTTCCCAAATCTGAAAAATCCGCCCCACGCCAACACAGGCTATGGTATCGGTCAGCGCCGCATGGGCAATCATTGCTTCGGGCAGGATAAGCCGCCCGTCATCATCGGCACGCGCAGGGTGGGCATCGGCAAAAAGCGCGGCTGCCATATCATCTGCCTGATCAGAAAAGGCATCCAGCCGATCAAGCCCGGAAGCCAGCGCTTCAAACGCCGCAACCGGCCAAGCTTCGATGCAGGGCGCGCGATGGGAAGGGCGCAGCACCAGGTCCTCGGCCCCGGCCCGTTCCAAAACGGCACGAAAGGGCGCGGGGACGGAAATCCGCCCCTTGCGGTCCAATTTGCCGATATGAGTGCCCAGAAATTGGGTCATCGCCCCCCGCGCGCCTGCCTTGCGCCAACAACCACGACCGGGCTTTTCAGCGGCCGACGGGGCCCCCCGACCCCGCCGGCTCGCCCGACCATCCCGTCCAAAACCTCGCTCGCCCCCCCGAGCGTCGTGAGGTCCTGGCGGGATGTTTCGGGATATCATGGGCAGCTTTGGGCGACAAGTAAAAAAACCGCTATGTGGCGGTATTTGACTCATAAATTTACAAAACGCCGGGCGGTTCGCGCGCGGCGGGTGCAGCGGGATGGGTTGTGGCTGAAAAGGAGCGTCAGACGGCCTGTAAGCCGGTTTCTGTCTTGCCTCTTGCGGGGCATGGACGGCCATTCCTCTGGAGCCCGCATTGCTGCGGGCTTCGCGCGGCCAACCCGGGCGGAAGGGCGGGAATGCCCCTGCGCCGGCACCCTGCGGCGCCGCGCCGTCCGCCCCTATTCGGCCTTGCTCCGGGTGGGGTTTACCCTGCCACCCCCATTGCTGGGGGCGCGGTGCGCTCTTACCGCACCGTTTCGCCCTTACCGCGGGGTGTTGCCACGCCGCAGCGGTTTGATTTCTGTGGCACTTTCCCTGAGGTCGCCCCCGCCGGCCATTAACCGGCACCCTATTCCCGTGGAGCCCGGACTTTCCTCCAGCCCGTGATTACCTCACGAACCAGCGGCCGCCCAGCCATCTGACGCTGGGCGCATCTGGGGCTATGCGGGTGGGGTGGTCAAGGGGAAGCGGTGATGGGGGTGATGCGCGCCCGCGTTTGCGCAAGAGCGCCAGGAATTTCAGAACAGCCGCAGATGGCGATTGCCTTTCCATGCGTTCGGCAGAAGATGACCACGGCGCCAAGGGCTATTCTTGGTTTGCGACCACAAGATAGTTAGGCATGTTTTTAGTTGAATTATCACAACGAACAATTAATCCATCGAACGGTCGCATCACTTGACGTCGCGCGACATGTAAAAAATTGATTGATTTTTTGCCCTTTTAAAAAGAAAGTTTTACTGAAATGGGTGGCCGCTACCCAGCAAAAATTTGGATCTATTTCCATAAATATATCGCAACATAAATTTTGAAAGCGACGCGAGGAAGCCTGTTACGCCCAAGGTCAGGGCGCCGGGATAGGCTGCGCCTTGGGGGGTGACGTGCCTACCAGCGCAGGCTCCGCAATGCCGCAAGCGGCGCTACCTTTTCCGCAGCCGCCACAGCCGCCAAAGCCGCGGGGCTTGGGTCCGCGCCATGCGCTTCACCGGCCAAGCCCGTCAGCGCCCAAAGCGCATCAATCCCCGTCGCCTGCGCGCCCGCCAAATCGGTATGCGGGCTATCGCCAATCGCCAGCACGCGCGCCTTTGGGATCGGCCCCAGCAATTCCATGACCGGTTCATAAATCGCCGGATCAGGTTTGCCGATTTCCAGCACATCGCCGCCGAATTCGCGATACACGTCAGCAAGCGCGCCGGCGCAGATCACCTTCTCTCCAGCCACCATCACATGGCGATCAGGATTGACGCAGAGCATCGGCAGCCCGGCATCGAAACAGGCGCGGAGCGCCGCGCGATAGGGCTCAGCGCTCTTTGTCCCGCCATCCGCATCCGGGCCGGTATTCAGCAGGAAATCCGCCTTGGTCGCGTCTGTCACGATCTCGGCGGCGGCGTCTTCAACCACCGAAAGATCACGCTCTGGCCCGATATGCACCACGCGGCGGCCCAAGCGCGCGAACCAGGGGTGCTTGCGTTCCTTCATCAGCCGCCAGGAAGCCTCGCCGGAAGACATGATGCCATCATAAAGCCCGCGATCGAGCCCCATGCGGTCCAGCATGCCTTGCACAAACCAGGCGCGGCGCGGCGCATTGGTGAGAAACACGATGCGCTTGCCCCGTGCCTTCAACGCTGCCAGCGCCTCAGGCACGCCGGGATAGGGTTTGCGCCCATCATGCACCACGCCCCAGAGATCGAGCACATAGCCATCGTAACGGTCCGCGAGGTCAGCGATACCTTCCAGAATTTGCATCACGCATCCTTGCCGACAGCATCGGCCATCGAAGTGAAGCCATCACGCGCCAGAAGGGCGGCAAGGCCATCCAGAATCTGCCGCACTAAAACCGGCCCGGCATAAGCGAAGCCGGAATAAAGCTGCACAAGCGCAGCGCCGGCGCGGATTTTGGCATAGGCCTGTTCAGCACTGGCGATGCCGCCCACGCCAATCAGCGCAATCCGCCCTTGTGCAAGGCCATAACCGCGCTTGAGCAATGCGGTTGAAGGGCCGAATAGCGGCGCACCGGAAAGCCCGCCCGCCTGATCCTTCAGGGGCGATTGCAGCGAAGCCGGGCGGGTGATGGTGGTGTTCGAGATGATCAGCCCCGCAATGCCCTGCGCGACACAGGCTTCCACAATGGGGCCAAGCGCATCATCGGCCAGATCGGGCGCGATCTTCACCAGCATGGGCGGGCGTTGTGGCAGCGCCGCGCGCCGCGCATTGATGGCCCCCAGGATGGAGGCAAGGCGCTCTTCCCCCTGCAAATCGCGCAAGCCGGGCGTATTGGGGGAAGAGACATTGACGGTGACGTAATCCACATGCGGCGCCAAAGCCTCATAAAGCGCTGGGTAGTCACGTTCCGGATCGGCGCCTTCCTTGTTGATGCCGATATTGGCGCCGAAAATGCCCGGCAAGGGCCGGGAGAGCGCCTTCAACCGGGCGATGAAGCTATCCAGCCCGGCATTATTGAAACCAAGGCGATTGATCACCGCGCGATCTTCGGTGAGGCGGAAAATCCGTGGCCGCGGATTGCCGATTTGCGGGCGCGGCGTGACGGTGCCGGCTTCCATGAAGCCGAAGCCCAAGCGCAGCAGTGGCAGCACAGCCTCGGCGTTCTTGTCAAAACCGGCGGCAAGGCCGAGCGGGTTGCGAAAGCGAAGCCCCGCGACTTCCGTGGCAAGGCTTGGGTGATCCGCGCCGCGATCCTGGCCGGCAAGACCCAGTGATAGGGCACGAAGCGCAATACCATGCGCGGTTTCGGCATCCATGCCGCGCATCAGCGGCATAAGGGCGGAGGCAATGGCAGGTGTCATGACCCCCTTCTGCCCTGGAAGGTGTCGCGGGGAAAGGGCCTCAGGCGCTCTTCGGACCCCTTTGCGCCTCATGCCGGATGTGGATTGGCGGCACGCGGCCTTGGATGGCCCAGACTAGGCGGGGGATGCCCAGCGCATCCTGATGGTCAGGCAAGACGCGCAACCCCGCATCGGTATTGCGCTGCCGCTGAAGACGAATCGACAGCAAGCCGGCTGATGGCTGCAAACGAAAAGGGGCGCCTTGCGGCGCCCCCAATCGCTTTGACCTCGTGTATCCCCGAATTAGCGGAGGATGATTTCCACGCGGCGGTTTTGCGGTTCACGCACACCGTCGGCCGTCGGCACGAGGTTGTTTTCCTCACCAAAACCGCGCGTGACGATTTCGTTGCGCGGCACGCCACGACGCACCAGCTCGGCCGCCACCGCATTGGCGCGGCGGATGGAGAGCTGCATGTTGTAGTCGGCGGGGCCGGAACGGTCCGTGAAGCCATTGACTTCAATGCGGGTCACACCAGCGCCACGGGCAGACGCCGCTTCACCAATGATCTGACGCGCGCGATCCGTCAG
>JADCFR010000482.1 GCA_020249415.1 Roseomonas sp.
CCATCGCGCGGGCCGACAGAAAGGCGCGCAAATCCGCCGGCCGCAGCCCACCAAGCGCGATCAGATCAGGCTCACCGCCCAAATGCCCGGTCAGGAAAGCAAGGAATTGCGCCACATCGCGCCCATAGGCTTCGACACTATGCGCACTCGCGCGGCGTTCGCGGGCGAACCAGCCAAGCCATGCAGCGGCGGCCTCATTACCCCGCATCTCAGCGCGCGATGGCCGCCGCCACGGCGCGGCCCAAAAAAACAAGCGGTTCAGTGCCATGCCGCGCCGGCAGGGCATTGGCATCCCGCGCGCCCAGCGCCAGCAGCATCAAGGGCTGCGCCGCCACCACCACGCGCACCAGCGCATCGCGCGCAATCAGCCCACCCGCTTCGCCATGCAGCATATCGGCATCGTCTGGCTTGTCGCGCACCAGCACATCGCGCCCGCGCCCGAGCAATTTTTCCACCATGCCGCGCGGCAAGGGGCGCTGTTCCGGGCGCATCCAAAGCTGGCCCGGATTTTCTGGCGGTTCCACACATAGCGTGCAGCTCTCAAGCCCCAGCAGATTGGGCCATTCCTGCGCCACGGTCTCAGGCGCATTGTCTGATCGCATCAGCGCCAGCACTGCCAGCCGCACGCGTGACACCAAACCAAGCCCCGCGCGTTCCGCATCCAAAGCCAGGCGCAATTCCGCATCCAGCGCATTCGCGCGTTCGCGTTCCGCGCCCAGCATCGCCGCCATGTGATCCGTCAGCCCATCACCATGCACGCGCCGCGGCGGCGCCAGCGCGCGGTAAAGCTCCGGCCTTTCTGCCAGAAACCCAGGATGGGCGCGCAGGAATGCTTCCACCTCCTCAGCCGAGGGCCCGTTCGGGGCCTTCCCGTCTGAGGAAGGGTCACTCACAGGATGCTTTGTCCGGTCTTTTTCCAATCCGCCAGAAACGCCTCCAGCCCCTTGTCCGTCAGCGGATGTTTCAGCAATTGGCGGATCACGTTGGGCGGCAGGGTCGCCACATGCGCGCCCATCTTGGCACTTTCCACCAAATGGATCGGGTGGCGGATGGAAGCGACCAGAACCTCGGTACGAAGTACTGGATAATTGCGGTATATCTGCACAATGTCCGCAATTAACCGCATGCCATCGGTCGCGATGTCATCAAGCCGCCCGACAAAGGGGGAGATGAAGGCAGCGCCCGCCTTGGCGGCCAGCAGCGCTTGGGCGGCAGAAAAACACAGCGTCACATTCACCAGGGCGCCCTCAGCCGCCAGTGTGCGGCAGGCGATCAGCCCGGCTTCCGTGAGCGGCACCTTCACCGCGACATTGGGCGCGATGGCGCGCAAAAAGCGCCCTTCGGCCAGCATGCCGGCGGCATCTGTTGCGGTGACCTCGGCGCTGACGGGGCCCGGCGTGATGGCGCAGATTTCCGCAATAACCTGCTTCATGTCGCGGCCTGATTTGGCGATCAGAGAAGGATTGGTCGTGACCCCATCCACCATGCCCAATTCGGCAAGGGCACGGATTTCGGCGACTTCGGCGGTATCAACAAAGAACTTCATGAATTCCAATCCTGCGTGGCGAAAGACGAAGCTTGGGCGGGGAATGGCGCCACTCGGCCTAAACCGCAAGCCATCCCATCGCGAATGCGCTAAACCATAGCCCATGCCGGCCCCTTCGCGAAAGCAGTCCCTTTTGCCTGAAACAATGTCTTCAAGCCCTGCCAGGCGCTTGCGCGTTTTGCTGCCGCTGCCTCTGGCCGATGCCTATGATTACAAGGCGGATGAGGATGCGCCGCCCCCCGGCAGCTTCGTCGCCGTGCCTTTGGGCGGGCGGCAGGTGATTGGCGTGGTGTGGGATGAGGCACCCGAGTCGCAGCTGCCCGAGCATCGGCTGCGGCCTATCGCGGCAGTGCTGGAAGCGCCGCCCTTGCCGGAAAAGCTCCGCCGCTTCGTGGATTGGGTCGCGGCCTATACCCTGTCACCGCGCGGCGCGGTGCTGCGCATGGCGATGAGTGTCCCTGCCGCATTGGAAGCGCTGCCCCATCGCGCCGGCTGGTGCCGCGCCGATCTGCTGCCCGAAGCCGCGCGCCTGACCCCGGCGCGTCAGCGCGTGCTGGCCGCCCTGCCGCTGGGTGAAGTGCGCGCCCCGGATGATCTGGCGCGGGATGCCGGCGTCGCACCCGCCGTGCTGCGTGGCATGGCCGATGCCGGCCTGCTGATCCCCGGCCTGCTGCCCCCGCTTGAGGATTTCCGCCCGCCCGATCTTGCCCGCCCCGGCCCAGTTTTGGATCCCGACCAGGCTGAGGCCGCCGCCTTGCTCCGCTCAGCCGTGGCGCGGGAGGGCTATAGCACCACGCTGCTGTCCGGCGTGACCGGTTCCGGCAAGACCGAGGTTTATTTCGAAGCCATCGCCGCAGCACTCCAGGCCGGGCGGCAGGCTTTGGTGCTGCTGCCGGAAATCGCCCTTTCCGCGCAATGGCTGGATCGGTTCCGGGCGCGCTTCGGCACTGATCCTGCCCTGTGGCATTCAGAACTTTCCCCCCGCACCCGGCGCATCACCTGGCGCGCGGTGGCGGAAGGCCGCGCCCCCGTGTTGGTGGGCGCGCGTTCGGCGCTGTTCCTGCCTTTTCCCGATCTCGGCCTGATCGTGGTGGATGAGGAACACGAAACCGCCTTCAAGCAGGAAGACGGCGTCATCTATCACGCGCGCGACATGGCCGTGGTGCGGGCGCGCCTGTCTGATGCGGCTTGTGTGCTGGTAAGTGCGACACCTTCGCTTGAAACACTCACCAATGCGCGCGCCGGGCGCTACGCTGAATGCCATTTGGCCGCGCGCCACGGCGGCGCGGTGATGCCCGAGATTGGCCTGATAGACCTCCGGCGCGAAACCCCGCCGCGCGGGCGCTTCTTGAGCCCTGCCTTGGTGGCGGCGGTGGCGGAGACGCTCAAGCGCGGCGAACAGGCCATGCTGTTCCTGAACCGGCGCGGCTATGCGCCGCTTACGCTTTGCCGCGCCTGTGGCCATCGGCTGCGCTGCCCGAATTGCACCGCCTGGCTGGTGGAACACCGCGCCGCGCGGCGGCTGCAATGCCACCATTGCGGCCATGTGGAAGCGCCGCCAAGCCATTGCCCAAGCTGCGCCGCGCCGCATAGCACAGTGCCGATCGGCCCGGGCGTGGAGCGCGTTTTGGAGGAAGCCGCGCTGCTATTCCCTGAAGCGCGCCGGCTGGTGATGGCCTCAGATACGCTCCCCGGCCCCGCAGCGGCGGCAGCGGCGGCAGAGGCGATTGAAAAGCGTGAGGTTGATCTGATCATCGGCACGCAGATTGTCGCCAAGGGCTGGCATTTTCCCTATCTCACGCTGGTTGGCGTTGTGGATGCTGATCTCGGTCTCGCAGGCGGTGATCTGCGCGCGGCGGAGCGCACCGTGCAGCTGCTCCATCAGGTGGCGGGCCGTGCCGGGCGGGCGGAACATCCGGGGCGCGTTCTGCTGCAAAGTTTTTCGCCGGATCATCCGGTGATGCAGGCTTTGGTTTCCGGCGAATACGAAGCCTTCATGGCGGCCGAGGCCGAGGCGCGGCGCCCTGGTTCCTGGCCGCCCTTCGGCCGACTGGCCGCCTTGATCGTGAGCTCTCCGGACGAAAAAGCCGCTGATCGAGTCGCGCGCGATTTGGGGCGCGCTGCACCGGCGGGGCAGGGGGTTGAGGTGCTCGGTCCCGCGCCCGCACCGCTCGCCTTGTTGCGGGGGCGGCATCGGCGGCGGCTTCTGCTCAAGGCGCGGCGCGATATTGGCGTGCAGCGGCTTTTGGGCGAATGGCTGGCCAGGGTGGCCGTGCCCGGCAATGTCCGGGTGCAGGTGGATGTGGACCCGGTCGGGTTCCTATAGGGGCTGCCCAACAGCCCCGAGGCTTAATCGTCGCGATGCACCCGTTCCATGCGTTCATGGCGCTCCTGCGCCTCGATCGTCATGGTGGCGATGGGCCGCGCTTCCAGCCGCCGGAGCGAAATTGGCTCCCCGCTTTCTTCGCAATAGCCATAAGTGCCGTATTCAATCCGGTCCAAGGCCTGATCAATCTTGTTGATCAATTTCCGCGCCCGGTCCCTGGTGCGCAACTCAAGCGCGCGGTCGGTCTCCACAGACGCGCGATCCGCGAGGTCCGCCTCCGCTATGCCACCTTCAGAAAGGGATGAGAGTGTTTCACCGGCTTCGCGCACCAAATCCTGGCGCCATCTCAATAGTTTTTGTCTGAAATACTCAACTTGTAGCGCATTCATGAACTCCTCGGAATCCGAGGGGCGGTAATCGGGCGGCAATGTCACTAACATATCTTTTTCTTCCTCCGCCTTGCACTTGCACCAAGGTGGTCTCTTGCTGAAACCTGACTCGGTTACTTGAGGGGGCTTCTATACCCAATTGTTGCAGGGCGCCAAGGGGCGAAGTGTGACAAATACCTGAAAAAAGCCGATTTCAGCTTTCAATGCCGCGCCGGGCCAATTCCAACCGGGCGCGCAATGCAATGGCCTCAACCGCCTCAGCCAGGCCCGGATCGGCGGGTTTTTCACCCTCGGTCAGGCGGGCCAATTCCTGCAACCGGGCGGGATCGGCGCGGCCTTCCAGCAATTCCAATTGCAGGGCCTTCAATTCGCGCAGCATATCCTCTCCGCGGCGGAAGGCGCGGGCATTGCGCTCCCCGGCCGGGGCCGATTCCTGCACTTGCAGCAGGCCAATCGCGGTCGCCGCCGAAACGCCGGTACTGGCATTGGCTTCGCGCGATTCCTCGGTGCCGCCGCCGACACGAAAGCCGCCCGAGGCGCCGCGCGTTGACCGCGCCCCCGGCACAGTGGTGCCGCCCGTCACGCCCCGAATAACGACCATCTGACCTCCTTCTTCCGCCCTGTCTCGGCAGGCTCAGCCGGGACCCGGCAGGTTTTGCCGCTGCGACTCGGCGAAGACGCCATGAAACCCTGGCACGGGCCTTGCCCTGTAACCGAAGAGACCGTCACCCATGATCAGGGTGGCTGCCGGAGACAGAACTTGACCCGTATAGCGCAAGCGCTCGCAAAAATCCTTACCGCCCTCGCCCTGGCGGTGTGTTTCCTTGCGCCGCCCGCCACTGCCCAAATCCGCATCAAGGATATAGTGGATATGGAGGGCGTGCGCGACAACCAACTGGTGGGTTACGGCTTGGTCATTGGCCTGAATGGCACTGGGGATCGCCTCAGAAGCTCGGTCTTTACGCGCCAATCGCTGGTCGGCATGTTGGAACGCTTGGGCGTCAATTCGCGCGATTTCGAACGCCAATTGGATACGAAGAACATCGCCGCCGTGATGGTAACGGCGAATCTGCCCGCCTTCGCCAAGCCCGGTAGCAGGATTGATGTCGCGGTTTCCGCCCTGGGCGACGCCACCAACCTGACTGGCGGCACGCTATTGGTGACGCCTTTGCTTGGCGCGGATGGCGAGGTTTACGCCGTGGCGCAGGGCGCCCTGGCAACCGGTGCCATTGCGGCGCGTGGCGCGGCGGCTTCTGTCACGCGCGGGGTGCCGACCGCAGGGCGCATTTCCAATGGCGCGATTGTGGAACGCGAAGTGCCCTTCACGCTCGCCAATCGGGACCGTGTGCGGCTTTCGCTCAAGAATCCGGATTTGACGACGGCACGGCGCATCGCCACCGCCATCAACAACTCGGCGCGGCGGAATGTCGCGACCGCAACCGATCCGCGCACGGTTTCTGTCGCGCTGAATGGGCGCGACCCGGTGGCCTTCCTGACCGATATCGAAAGGCTGCGCGTTGAACCCGACCAGATCGCCCGCGTGGTGATTGATGAAGCGACGGGCACGATTGTGATGGGCGATGCGGTACGCGTTTCCACCGTGGCCATTGCGCAAGGCAATCTGACCATTCGCATCACCGAAACCCCGCAGGTGAGCCAGCCCAATGCTTTCGCCCAGGGGCAGACTCGCCAAGTGGATCGCACGGGCATTGAGATTGATGACCAATCGGATCGGCGCCTGGGCATTCTGCCGCAGGCGGTGACCTTGCAGGAATTGGTGCGTGGTCTGAACAGCCTGGGCGTTGGCCCGCGTGATTTGATTTCCATTCTGCAAGCCATCAAGGCCGCTGGCGCCTTGCAGGCCGAATTGGAGCTTCGCTGATGCTGGACGCCACCAATCTTGTCGCCCCGCAGCAGCGCGCGGTGCGCCCCCCGCAAGCAGGCGCCATGTCCGAAGCGGCGATGCGCAAATCCGCGAAGGATTTTGAAGCCCAGGCTTTGGGCTTTCTGCTGCAACCCATCTTCGCCACCGTGGATATGTCCAAATCCTCCTTCGGTGGCGGGCAGGCCGAGGCGCAATGGCGCCCGATGCTGGTTGAAGCCTTTGCGGCATCTGCCGTGCGGGCCGGCGGTATTGGCATTGCCGATTCTGTCTATCGCGAATTGCTCCGCCAGAACGGAGCACAAACCCCCAATATGGGAGAGGCCCAACCATGATGGATGCGTTGTTGATCGCCGGCAAAAGGCTGGCGGATGCCCTGCGTGCGGAAAATGAGGCTTTGGCGAAGCTTGATCTTTCGCGCGCTGCCAAGCTTGCCGAAAGCAAGATCGCCGCGACCGATGCCTTCGCCCAGGCCTATGCCGCCCAGGCCAAGCATGGTGCCCGCCCTGATGGCGCGATGCGCGAGGAAGCGCAGATGCTGACCCGCCAATTGGAGGATTTGGGCAGCCAGAACCGCAAATTGCTGGAACGCGCGATTTCGCTGCAGTCACGCGTGATTGAAACCATCGCGACGGCCGCGCTGCCGCGCGTCGCCAATCCTGGCTATGGGCCGCGGGGCTATCAGACCCCGCCGCGCCAGGCGCCCGCCTTGGCGGTTGCGGCGCGGGCATAAAAAAGCCCGGCAGTTAGCCTGGGCGTATTCTTGTCGTTCTGAAAAGGCGCCGGGCTTTTGCCCTGGCGCCTTCAGGTCTGTTCAGCGGCAGGCCGTGACCATGATTTCCACCAAATGGCGCGGATCGGCCATATTGGCTTCCACGCAAGCGCGCGCCGGGGCGCCGCCGGCCGGCAGCCAGGCAGTCCAAAGTTCATTCATCGCGCCACGATCGCGGATATCCTTCAGCCAAATCTGCGCGGACAGCATGCGTGTCTTGTCGGTGCCATTGGCTTCCAGCGCGGCATCAATCTTCGCCAGCACTTCCGCCGTTTGGCCTTTGATGTCCTTGGACAGATCATCGGCGGTAAGCCCCGCGAGGAAGACGAAATTATGGTATTCAACTGAGGAGGAAAGGATCTGGTTTGATCCCTGACGATTGATCTTGCTCATTTCCGGCCTTTCAGAAGGGTTGGACAGCGCCAGGCGCTGGCGCGATTACTAGAACAGAAAGCGCGCAGCGCGAAATGGCTGGGTCAGGCGACGCGATAGGTACTGCCCGAAGCCGCCGCGCCGATCATGGCCTCAAACACCGCAACGCCATGGATCGCCTCCTCCACCGGCAGCGGATAGGCCGGGCCGCCTGTGGCGGCAGCGGCAAAGGCCGCAAGCTCAGCGTATTCAATATCGGTCTTGGGGAAATCCTTGACCCAGGCCTCACCCTCACGCGGGGTAAAACGCAGCTTCTCATGCCCGTTCAATTCCAGTGCGGCATCCGTGCCAGAGCTATGTCGAATAAACTGTACAGCCTCGACAAGTGCATTTTCTGCGGGAACGCAGCCTGATGGCTTGAGCAGGCGCTGGCATGACGAGACGACCACGCCGGGTAAATGAATTGCATCTGGAATACCCTTTCGCGGGCCGTCGGCTGATGCAAGGCCTATTGCGATAGAGAGGCTTTTTTGTCGGGCGTCTGCATGTGACCACGCTGATGAAACGGATGGGTATTGCGGCGATCTACCGTTGTCCGAGCAGCTCCTAGTTGTGCGTTCATGCTGACCTATCCCCTGCCCGAAAAAGCCCCCGCGCACCACTAGGAGCCCGTCTGAGAATTCGCTCGTTTTTTGGTGTTATTTCTGATTCATTTATTTTCATGAGCAAGACCTTCCGAGCGTGGGATGTGGACCAGGGTTGGCTCCTTCCTTCTTCGCTGCATCAGTTTGTACCCCCCGGTCATTTGGCGCATTTTGTGCGCGATACGGTGCGAGAGGC
>JADCFR010000483.1 GCA_020249415.1 Roseomonas sp.
GTGAAGGGCGACCGCGATCACAAACCCTATCCGGACTTCCTGCCACGCGTGCTGGGCGTTTTGGAAGCGGAGGGCATGCTGACGCGGAGCATCATCATTGCCTTTCATGGCGGCACAGCAGCGGCAGCAGCGCAGGAAAAGCGTCTGGCGGGCGCGATTTGGTTGGTGAATAGCGCCATCCTGGCAAGCCTGGGGCCGGATGCCTGCATGGCAGCAGCGCGCGCGCTTGGTGTGACCGGGTGCGAATGTTCCTTGGACGATGTCACCCCGGCCTTCATCGCGGCGGCGCGCAAGGCCGGCCTCACCACCGGTGTCTGGGCAGCCAATCATCGTGCGGAAATCGAAAAGGCGCTTGATCTCGGCATGGATGCCTTCGCCACCGATGATCCAGCGCTCGCCATTGAACTCAGAAAGGCGCGCGGCTGATGCGCATTGCTGCGCTGGATTTTCTTGGGGTGAATGTCACGCCCAAGACCAATTGGTGTTTTGTGTTGTTGCGCCTGGAAGATGGCCGGTCTGGCATTGGCGAAATCACGCTGTCGGATCACGAGGCACTGTTGGCAGCGGAAGTCGCGCTGCTATCGGCAGTGCTGAAGGGCCAGGATGCCAGCGCGCGCAATCGGCTCGCGCGCCTGTTGCCGCATGCGCCGGCAGGCTTGGTTGCGCATACGGTCATCTCCGGTCTGGAACAGGCGCTATGGGATGTGGCGGGGCAGGAAGTGGGGCGGCCCATTCACGTCATGCTCGGCGGTGCCTTGCGCGAAAGCGTGCCGCTTTACGCCAATATCAATCGTGGCGCCTCCCCTCGTACGCCCGCAGGTTTCGCTGATGCGGCGAAGCGCGCCGTCGCTGCCGGTTTTCGCGCGGTGAAACTGGCACCTTTTGAACCCATGGTCTGGGAAGATGCGGCGGAAGCATCACAGCGCGCCGCTTATGCGGAAGGTTTGGCGCGCATCGCCGCGGTAAGGGACGCGGTCGGCAGCGCAATTGATGTCATGGTGGATGCGCATTGGCGCTTTTCACCCGGTGGTGCGGCGGCGCTGATCCGTGATGTCGCACCCTTCAACCTGTTCTGGCTTGAATGCCCGGTGGCAGAGGCCAATCACGCGGCCATCGCGCGCCTGCGCGGCATGGCGAATGATCGCGGCATGCGCCTCGCGGGTGCTGAAACCCTTGCCGGGCTCGGCGCTTATCGCCGCATCATCGAAGCGGGCTGCTATGATGTGCTGATGCCGGATATCAAATATGCCGGCGGGCATGAGGAAATTCGCCGCATCGCTGCCCTTGCCCATGCTGCGGGGATTGAGATTGCGCCGCATAATCCAACGGGGCCGATCTGCCATGCGCATTCCGTGCATCTTTGCGCGACACTACCAAATCTTTTGCCGTTGGAAGTGCAATTTGGCGAAACGGAGCGTTTCTTCACCATGATCACCGGCCACGATCTGCGCTTTCAACACGGCAGCGCCAGCCTGCCGCAAGCGCCCGGGCTGGGTGTGCAATTGGATGAAGCCAGCGCGCGGCTTTCACCCTGGCAGCCCATGGCGCAGCCCTGGCTGGACCCGAGGCTCGGCTGATGCCGCTTTGGGTTGCCGCCACTATCACGGCCGCGCTGTTTCAGAGCTGGCGTACCGCATTGTAGCAGAGGCTGCGCGGGCAGCTTTCCGTCAATGCCGCTGCCGTGGTGCGCTATCTTTACGGTGTGCCGGTCGGCATGGCGCTGGTCGGGCTCTATTTGCTGATTTTTGGCGGTGCGCTATCCGCGCCGACACCGATGTTTTTCGTCTACGCCGCATTGGGCGGGCTTGGGCAGATCATCGGCACCAATCTGCTGATCATGTCCTTCGCGCATCGCGGTTTTGCCGTTGGCACCGCCTATGCCAAGACGGAGGCGGTGCAGGCGGCCTTTCTGGCGCTTTTGCTGTTGGGCGAGAATTTCGCGCCACTCGCCTGGGCGGGTATTGCGGTCTCAGTTGGCGGCACGCTGTATCTCTCGCTCGCGGGGCGGGTCAGTTCAGTGGGCGAAATGCTGCGCGCGACGGTGCAGCCCGCCGCACTTTGTGGCCTGGGTGCTGGTTTCGCCTTCGCGCTTTGCGCACTCGCGATCCGCGCCGCGACGCAGGAATTGCAGGGGCCGGATGTGGTGCTGCGCGCGCTCGAAACCCTGGTGGTGATCAATATCATGCAGACCATCATGCAGGGCGGCTGGCTGGTGTTGCGCGAACGCGAAAGCATCCGCGCGGTGTTTTCCACCTGGCGATCCTCCGCGCAGGTGGGCGCGCTTTCGGCTTGCGGTTCCGCCTGCTGGTTCACGGGCTTCGCACTCGCCCCGGTTGCGCTGGTGCGCGCGGTCGGTCAGGTGGAGATTCTGTTCACGCTGCTCTTCAGCAAATTCTTCCTGAAGGAGAAGATGAAGCGCAGCGACATTATCGGCGCGCTTGCCGTAGTAGCCGGCGTGGTGCTCGTGCTGATCGGGCGCTGATTACGCCTTGAACATCGCCTGAACGACCACCTGATCCACTGCGGCGATGCTGGCGGGCTGCCATTGCGGTTTCTGGTCCTTATCCACCAGCAGCGCGCGCACGCCTTCGCGAAAATCCGGATGATCATTCACCACCAC
>JADCFR010000484.1 GCA_020249415.1 Roseomonas sp.
AGGTTCTGGAACATCTTGGACCGTACAATGGGCACGCTCCCGTTGCGGCGTTCGGCTCGATTAGCGACCGCGCGTTCGCCCTATATCGAGAAGCGACAGGCGGTCATGAACGAGAAGGCGAAACGCCAACTCAGCACCTCATCACTCGAATGATTTACGTTGCGGAAGCCACAAGCATCGCCCTCCGGCTGAGCGCGTCATGGGCGCTGAGCCATCCAGCGCTATCTTTGCTCCGAGACCGATATGAGCAGGTTGTCCGTTTTTCTTGGCTAGCGAAGCAGGACGACAATGAGCAGATGCGTCGGTATGTCGCTGCCTATCTTGCTAAGGTAGTTAAACTCAGGAAATTACTGCCAAAGCATGCAAAAGAAGAATTGGAGAAAATGGGCTGGACGTCAGACTTCGCAGAGGAATTTTCTAAGGATGAACTAAATATCCTTAATCAATGGAATAGCCTGGACTTGAGATCAATGGTGGAGAAAAGAGACAAACTACCTCCCGTTTCCGATTGCGAAGTGGGGCGAGAGACATTATCGTCTCTTTACGTTAGCATTTACACTCAGTTTAGTTCAGTGACGCATTACGACATGTACAGTATGGGAATTCTTGGCTTACACAAAGCACCAAATGAACAGCTGGTTCTCGCGGCAGATCCGCATTTCCCTTCGATCATCAATTTGCACAATTCATTATTTGATATCATCCAATGTTACGAGGTCACAAGAAGGTTTTTAGGGAAGGATTTTGATGGCAGGTACTCCACTCTACTAATTGAGTGGCGTACGTACGTGGACCGCGTGATAGGACGGTCAGCGTCTGATGCTACAGAGGATCAGTCTGGTCGATGAGTCCGTTCTCGATCAGATAGATGAGCGTTTTGGCGCGAGCATCGGTTCCGGCGTCAGCAACAGTTCTCGTTTTGATTCCTTGTACTTCAATGTTCCAGTGTGTTTCCCTTTTCATCGTCACGAGTGCGTCAGCTATGCCAAATGGTAACATCTCCCCTAACTCTGCGACGGTGAAGGCGGAAGCCGCTATGCCATTACCAGTTCCGTAGCGGCTGTTGGTGGCTACTAAATAGTAACTCCCGTCGTATTTCCACATAAAGTGGCTTTCCTGCTTGACTCCTAACTCTTTCAACTTACTTGCCAGCTTCAGGCTGACTACTTGGTCTTCTAAATCCATAAATTTTATTGATATAGAAAAATTTGGCTCCTATTTGGCTGTGTTCCCATCTTATCAGGAAGAGCCATTCTGTGGAGTTGCGGTATGTTAACAACGGCTTGGCCGCTTGAACGTCAGCCTAGGTCTGCAACGGCAGAGTCTCGCTTACCCATTGACACGGTGAGGGAAATTGGAGCGGGCGGGGGGAATCGAACCCCCGACATTCAGCTTGGGAAGCTGACGTTCTACCTCTGAACTACGCCCGCGCCACCCGCACGATATACCCGCCAGGGCAGGGGTTGGGCAAGCTCAACCTCTCGAAGCTGCGTCCCGCGCCGCCGTCGCCAGTGCATCGGCGCGTTCATTCATGGGGTCGCCGGCATGGCCGCGCACCCAATGCCATTCAATCTCATGCGGCTTGGCCGCGGCCAGAATGGCCTGCCACAGATCAAGATTCTTCACCGGCTCCTTCGCCGCATTGCGCCAATTGGCACGCACCCAGCCATGAATCCAGCGGCTGATGCCATTGCGCAGATATTCGCTATCCGTATGCAACGCCACGCGGCAGGGTTTTTTCAGCGCCTCAAGCGCCCTCAAGGCCGCGGTCAATTCCATGCGGTTATTGGTGGTCTCGGCCTCGCCGCCTGAGAGCTCTCGTTCATGCTCGCCAAAGCGCAGAATGGCCGCCCAGCCGCCGGGGCCGGGGTTGGGTTTGCAGCCACCATCGGTCCAAATCTGGACCAAGGGGCGCGGGTCCGCACTGCCGGTCACAGGCCAAAGGCCGCAAGCGTTTCGGCGCCGCTGAAGAAGCGCAGCTTGCGCAAATATTCTACCGGGTCCTTGCGCGTTACCAGCGCGCCTTCGGGTGTGTGCGTCCAGTCATAAAGCCGGGTCAGCAGAAAGCGCAGCGCCGCACCGCGGCACAGCACCGGCAGCGCGGCCAATTCAGCATCGCTCATGGGGCGCATGGCGCGATAGGCGCCCAGCATGGCGCGCGCGCGGGTGACGTTGAAGGAATAATCCGCCTCAAAGCACCAGGCATTCAGGCAGACAGCGATGTCATAGGCGAAAAGATCCGTGCAGGCGAAATAGAAATCAATCACGCCGGAGATGCGCGGCTGGCCATCGGCGCCCGGCAGGAAAAAGGCATTATCGGGGAAAAGATCGGCGTGGATTTGCCCGATCGGCAGGCTGCCTTCGGCCGGCCAGGCGGAAAGAATGCCGGCCAGCGCCGCATCAAGTTCCGCGATCAGGCCGGGCTGCACCTCATCTCCCCGCGCGCGGCAGCCATCCAGCAAGGGCGCCCAGCCCTTGGGGCCAAGCGCATTGGGCCGGCGCATCGCAAACCCCGCCCCGGCCAAATGCATCTCCGCCAAGGCCTTGCCGAGCGGCGCGCAATGCTCTGGCCGCACGCGGCGCGGCCAAACGCCGGGCAGAAAGGTGACAATCGCCGCCGGCCGCCCCGCCAATGCGCGCAAGGCCGCGCCATCCTGCCCATGCACCGGCGTCGGGCAAGCCATGCCGCGCGCCGCCAAATGCTCCATCAGGCCAAGGAAATAAGGCAGTTCTGTCGGGTCCACGCGCTTTTCATACAGCGTCAGGATGAAATCGCCCGCTTCCGTTTTCAGCGCGTAATTGGAATTTTCTACACCCTCGGCAATGCCGCGAAACGCCAGCAATTCACCCAGCGCGTAATCAGCGAGGAAGGCGCGCAAAGCCTCATCCGAAACTTCGGTATAGACAGCCATTATTCGGCGGCGAGCCCGCGCGGCAGGCGGAAGGTGATCTGTTCCACCGCCACCACCACTTCCTCGATTTCAAGGGAATAGGCTTCACCAAGCCGGGCAAGCACTTCTTCCACCAGCACTTCCGGCGCGCTGGCGCCGGCCGTCACACCCACCGTCTTGCAGCCCTGCACCAGCGCAAGATCAAGATCAGCGCCGCGCTGCACCATGACAGCGCGGTGGGCGCCGCTGCGTTCCGCCACTTCGCGCAACCGTTGGCTGTTGGATGAATTGGGCGCGCCAACCACCACCACCAGATCGGACCTGGCCGCAATCGCCTTCACCGCAGCCTGACGATTGGTGGTGGCGTAGCAGATATCTTCCTTGGCCGGGCCGCGAATATCCGGGAAGCGACGCTGCAGGATGGCGATGATCTCGGCCGTATCATCCACGGAAAGCGTGGTTTGCGTGGTATAGGCCAAGGTGGCGCCTTCGGGTGCTGCGACGCTTTCCGCATCCGCCGCATCCTGCACCAGGGTCACCGCGCCTGCGGGCAATTGGCCCATGGTGCCGATCACCTCCGGATGGCCGGCATGGCCAATCAGGAAAAGATGGCGGCCATGTTCATGATGGCGTTCGGCTTCGCGATGCACCTTGCTCACCAGCGGGCAGGTGGCATCAAGGGCAAACATCATGCGCTTGGCGGCCTCGGCCGGGACGGATTTCGGCACGCCATGGGCGGAAAACACCACGGGCTGACCGTCATCAGGGATTTCATCCAATTCCTCGACAAAGACCGCGCCCTGCTTTTCCAGGCTTTCGACGACGAAGCGGTTATGGACAATCTCATGCCGCACATAAACCGGGGCGCCGTGGCGCTTCAGCGCTTCCTCGACAATCTTGATGGCGCGGTCCACGCCGGCGCAGAAGCCGCGCGGGCCGGCAAGCAGGAGATGCAGAGTCGGCTTGGCAGAGGCCATGGGCGCAAGGGTCCATCCAATGGGGCCGGCCACGGGTTGCGGCGCGGCGCGAAGAATGGTGAGAGTAGCCCGCAGCCCGTTCGGGTCAAAGGGGGTTTCAGCATGTGGCGCTTCGGGGTTCTGATTCTGGCGGGGCTGGTCGCGGCTTGCGGGTCTGGTTCCTCATCGCGAGAGCCGGCGCTGGCACCTTGCCCCAGGGTGACGATCCTGGCCGATGGGTCGGATATCACCCGCTTTCGCCCCGGCGCGCCGCCTGATCTGGCCGCGATGGTGGTGGATGGCCGCATGGCAGGGCTTAGCGTGACCTGCGCTTATGTCCGGGGCGGCGGCGTGGATGTCAGAGTCGCCGCCATCATGGATGTGGAACGCGGCCCGGCGTCACGCGGGAATCGGGCGGAACTTCCCTGGTTCCTGGCCGTCACCAGCGGCGATGACAGCCAGCTGGTCCAGCGCAAGGAAGCGCTGCTCACGGCGAATTTTGAGGGTAATCAGACCCGCACCCGCGTTACCACCGCGCCTGAGAGCATCATCTTCCCCGCCGGGCGCAACCCAGCGGAATACCGGGTGCGGATATCCTTTGCGCTGACGGCGGAGGAGCTGGACCGCAACCGCCGCCGCGGGCCACGTTAGCGGAGGATTTTTTTTCGAATCGCGCCAGGCATCTTGTCTCGCCTTGCGCTGTTACATACATCCCCCTCATCAGCCTCGCCCGGCATGGGCCGGGCTTGTTGCAACCCCATCCGCGGTGGCGCTTGGCCATCGTACAGCACAGGGGGTCGCCGTGGTGCCATACCGGGCCGCCGCGATCCGCCGCAGAGGAGACTACGGATGAGTAAGGTCATTGGCATAGACCTCGGCACCACCAATTCCTGCGTCGCCATTCTTGAAGGCAAGGATGTGCGCGTAATTGAAAATGCCGAAGGCGCGCGCACCACGCCTTCCATGATCGCGTTTGCGAAGAATGGTGAAAGGCTGGTCGGGCAATCGGCGAAGCGCCAGGCGGTCACCAACCCCACGGGCACGCTTTACGCGGTGAAGCGCCTGATTGGGCGGCGCTTTGATGACCCGATGGTGCAAAAGGATATCGGGCTTGCCCCCTTCAAGATCACCAAGGCGCCGAATGGCGATGCCTGGGTTGAAGTGGATGGCAAGACCTACGCCCCGCAGCAGATCAGCGCCATGGTGCTGACCAAGATGAAGGAAACCGCCGAAGCGCATCTCGGCGAGAAGGTTTCCCAGGCGGTCATTACCGTCCCCGCCTATTTTAATGACGCCCAGCGCCAGGCCACCAAGGAAGCCGGCACGGTTGCCGGGCTTGACGTGCTGCGCATCATCAATGAACCGACCGCCGCCGCGCTGGCTTACGGTATGGAACAGAAAAAGGGCGGCACCATCGCGGTCTATGACCTTGGTGGCGGTACCTTCGACGTTTCCATCCTGGAAATCGGCGATGGCGTGTTTGAAGTGAAATCCACCAATGGCGATACCTTCCTGGGCGGTGAGGATTTCGACCAGCGCGTGATTGATTATCTGGCCGACGAATTCCGCAAGGAACAGGGCATTGATCTGCGCGGCGACAAGCTGGCGCTGCAACGCCTGAAGGAAGCCGCGGAAAAGGCGAAGATCGAGCTTTCCTCCTCAAAGGAAACCGAAATCAACCTGCCCTTCATCACCGCCGATGCCTCTGGCCCCAAGCACCTGGTCATGAAACTCACGCGTGCGAAGCTGGAAGCCTTGGTGGATGATCTGATCAGCCGCACCATGGAACCCTGCCGTCAGGCGCTGAAGGATGCCGGCCTTGCCGCCAATGAGGTGGATGAGGTGATCCTGGTCGGCGGCATGACGCGCATGCCGAAAGTGGTGGAAGCGGTTCGCCAATTCTTCGGCAAGGAACCCGCGCGCAACGTGAACCCAGATGAGGTTGTCGCCATTGGCGCGGCCATTCAGGGCGGCGTGCTGAAGGGTGATGTCAAGGATGTGCTGCTGCTGGATGTGACGCCGCTCAGCCTTGGCATTGAAACGCTCGGCGGGGTCTTCACGCGGTTGATTGATCGCAACACAACGATCCCGACGAAGAAAAGCCAGACCTTCTCGACCGCGGATGACAATCAAACCGCGGTCACCATCAAGGTCTATCAGGGCGAACGTGAAATGGCTGCCGATAACAAGCAGCTTGGCACTTTCGATCTGACCGGCATTCCCCCCGCGCCGCGTGGTGTGCCGCAGGTGGAAGTGACCTTCGATATTGACGCGAACGGCATTGTCAGCGTCAGCGCCAAGGACAAGGCGACCGGGAAGGAACAGCAAATCCGCATCCAGGCGAAGTCGGGTCTGTCTGACGCCGATATCGAACGCATGGTGAAGGATGCTGAAGCCAATGCGGAAGCCGACCGCAAGCGGCGTGAAGCGGTGGAAGCGCGCAACGGGCTTGATGCGCTGGTGCATTCCACCGACAAGACGCTGAAGGAAAGCGGGGATAAGGTGCCGCCGGCTGAAAAGCTGGAAGTGGAATCGGCGCTCGCCGCCGCGCGCACCGCCATGGAAGGCCAGGATGCCGATGCGATCCGTGAGGCTTCGGAAAAGCTCTCTCAGGCCGCGATGAAAATGGGTGAGGCGCTCTATAAGGCTGAACAAGCCGCGCCGAAGCCCGAGGAACCGGCGGCCGGTGGCGGCGCGGGTGGCGCTTCCAAGGACAAGGTGGTGGATGCCGAGTTTGAGGAAGTGGACCCGAACAAGAAGAAGCCTTCCTGATCCCTTCCGGGTGGTAGCTCCCTTGACCAAGTTTTTCCCCTGGTGCCTGCTGGCGCCAGGGGTCAGCTTGTGTCCGAAACGGTAGCCCGATCATGGCAAAACGCGATTATTACGAGGTTCTCGGCGTCGCGCGCGATGCGGGCGAGGATGACCTCAAAAAAGCCTATCGCAAGCTCGCGATGAAATGGCACCCTGATCGCAATCAGGGTGATGTGGAAGCTGAAGCCAAGTTCAAGGAATTGAATGAGGCTTACGATGTGCTGAAGGATGCCGAAAAGCGCGCGGCCTATGACCGCTTCGGCCATGCTGCCTTTGAACAGGGCGGACCTGGTGGCGGTGGCGGCTTTGGCGGCGGCAGCCCCTTCGGTGGCGGCGGCTTTGAGGATATTTTTGAGGAAATGTTCGGCCGCTTCGGCGGCGGCGGGCGCGGCCAGCGCGCGGCTTCCGGGCGCGGGTCTGATTTGCGCACGCAGGTCGAGGTTTCGCTGGAGGAAGCCTTTGCCGGGGCGAAAAAGACCATACGCTTCGCCACCAGCGTTTCCTGCGAAGCCTGCAAGGGCGTGGGGGCGGAAGGTGGTGCTGCTTCTGGCGTGCAGAATTGCGGCACCTGCCAAGGCAGCGGCAAGGTCAGGGCGCAGCAGGGGTTTTTCCTGGTGGAGCGCACTTGCCCGACCTGCGGCGGCGCCGGGCGTACCATCAAGAATCCCTGCAAGATTTGCCGAGGTTCCGGGCGCGTGCAGCGCGAACGCAGCCTGAATGTCTCGGTGCCTGCCGGCGTTGATGATGGCACGCGCATCCGCCTGAGTGGCGAGGGTGAGGCCGGGCAGCGCGGCGCGCCGGCGGGTGATCTTTACGTGGATATCGCGGTCCGGCCGCATCCGATTTTCCAGCGCGATGGCGCGAATATTCTGGTGCGCGTGCCGCTGCGCATGACTCAAGCAGCACTTGGCGGGCATGTGGAAGTGCCGAGCATTGATGGCGGGCGTTCGAAGGTGACGATCCCTACCGGTACGCAGACGGGCGAACAATTCCGCCTGCGCGGCAAGGGTTTTTCCGTGCTGCGATCTGCCGCGCGTGGCGATATGTATGTGCAGGTGGTGGTGGAAACGCCGCAGAACCTCTCGCCAAAGCAGCGCGAATTGCTGGAACAATTCGAAGCCGAGGCGGAAAAGGGTGGCCGCACCAGCCCCGAAAGCGAGGGCTTCTTCGCCAAGGTCAAGGAGTTCTGGGACGGGTTGGGGCGCTGAGTTTCTGACCTGCCCTGGGCTGCTTGCCTGGACTGTGCTGCCATGGCTGTTTGATCCGGCGCGGCGGAAAAAACCAGCGACGTTATTGCGCCATCAGCCGCTTTGCCTCGGCAAGGCAGGCGGCGTGATCGGCGGTGCAGCCGCCCGTGATCCAAAACGCCTCGACCCTTGCCAATAGCGCGCCAAGCGCCGGGCCAGGGGTAGCGCCTGCTGCCAAAAGATCACGGCCCTGCAGGGGAAAAACCGGCGCGGCTTCGGCGTGCAATGTGGCGCGCAGCGTGGCGCGCCGCGGCGCCGCACCATCCCGCGCATCCGCCAACCATAGCGCCGCTTCCTGGGTTTCCACCGGCACCGCCGCATGGCGCGCGCGCCAGCGGCGAAACGCGGCGGCATCAATCTCCGCACTCGGCATCGCGGTTTCTTGCAAGAAACGCAGCGCGCGTGTTTCGGCCAATGAGAACTTCAAGCGCGCGGCAAGCCCAGGCGCTGTACCGCCCAAGCCCGCCAGCCGCAGCAGCGGTTCCGCCGGCGCGCCAAGCACCAACAGCCGCGCGACACACTCAATATCCGGCGCAGCAATCTCCGGCAGAATCGCGGGCAAAACGCCAAGCGCCGCCATCAGGCGCAGCGCCGACACAGGTTCCGCCACCATCAGGATACGCTTGATTTCCATCCAGATGCGCTCAACCGAAAGCCGCGCGAGGCCGGGGATGGCCGCGCGGATAGCGCGCAGCGCCGCCGCATCCGGCGCGCCCCGCCCATAGCGTGCCTGGAAGCGAAAAAACCGCAGTAGCCTGAGATAATCCTCAGCCAAACGCGTCTCTGGATCACCAACGAAGCGCACCAGTCCCTGCGCCAAATCTGCGCGCCCGCCAAAATAATCATGCAGCACGCCATCCGCGCCAAGCGACATGGCATTGATGGTGAAATCGCGCCGCGCGGCGTCTTCGTGCCAATCGGTGGTCCAAGCCACTTCGGCATGGCGGCCATCAGTCAGTACATCACGGCGCAGCGCCGTTACCTCAATCGGGTGATGCTCCCACACCGCGGTCACGGTGCCATGTGCCAATCCGGTTTCAAACACCTTGCAGCCGGCAGCGCTCAACAGCGCGATGATCTCCTCGGGCGGCAGTGGCGCCGCGACATCCACATCCGCCACCGGCAAGCCCGCCAGCGCATCACGCACTGCGCCACCCACGGCGCGGCTGCCAGGCAACGCGGCCAACACCTTGGCCGTTGCAGGCGCGGTCAGGAATGCTGGAAGCTGCTCCAGGCGCTGTTCCGTCGCGCTCATCGGCGCGGCTCCATATGGCCGGGCGTGATTTCCGTGCCATCAATCCGGGCGGGGATGTATTTCGAACCCGGCGCGCTGGCGCGTGACAGCCCATACCAAAGCGCCCCCGCCAGCATCAAAGCGGCGCCGCAGCCGGCCAGCACCAGCAGCACGGTCCCAGGCTCGCGTCCCGGATTAAGCCGGCGCCAGATGAAAAATGCCGCGAAGGGCGAAAGGAACAGCAGGGCTTCGATCAGATAGGGCACGGGCTGATGATCTCGCCGCAATCAACAACGCTCAATCTTCGCGCAGCACGGAAGCAAGCGTCACCAGCACGGAAGCGGTAGCACCCCAGATGTAATGCCGCTCATGCGGCCAGACCCAGAATTCCCGCGTCTCGCCGCGAAACTCACGCGACTGGCGTTCGGGCTTCGCGGGGTCGGTCACATGGGCCAGAGGATATTCGAAGGTCTCCGCCACCTCCCCCGGATCGGGCGTCAGCGCAAAGGGCGGGCGCAGCAGTGCCACCACGGGCGTCACCAAAAAGCCTGTTCCAGTCAGCAAGGGGGGCAATGTGCCGACAATCTCGGGCAGGCTGGTATGCAGGCCAATCTCCTCCTCAGCTTCCCGCAAGGCTGCCGTCACCGCATCTTCGCCGTCTTCAAGCCGGC
>JADCFR010000485.1 GCA_020249415.1 Roseomonas sp.
CCGATCTCAGAGCTTTTCAATCTCGGCCGGCATGCCATCCAGGCGATATTCGCGCGGCACGCCAATCCGCAAGCCCTTCACGCTGCGTGTGCAGGCGGCAGCAAAATCCGGCACGGGTTGATTGGCGCTGGTGGAATCCTTCGGGTCATGCCCCGCCATGGACCGCAACAGAATGGCGCAATCTTCCACCCTACGCGCAAAGGGGCCGGCCTGATCCAAGGAAGACGCAAAGGCCACAATGCCAAAGCGCGAACAGCGCCCATAGGTCGGCTTGATGCCGGCAATGCCGCAAAACGCTGCCGGCTGGCGGATGGAACCGCCCGTATCGGTGCCGGTCGCCCCCAGCGCGATCCGCGCCGCCACCGCCGCCGCTGACCCACCGGAAGACCCGCCCGGCACCAGCCGCGCACCCGGATCATCCTTGCGCTGCCAAGGGTTCAACACACCACCATAGGCCGAGGTCAAATTGGATGACCCCATGGCGAATTCATCCAGATTGGCCTTGCCCAGAAACACCGCGCCATCGCGCTTCAACTGCGCCGTCACGGTGCTTTCATAAGGCGGGATGAAATTGCCCAGGATTTTCGACCCCGCCGTGGTGCGCACAGCTTCCGTGCAGAACAGATCCTTGATGGCGAGCGGAATACCCTCAAGCGGCCCCGCTTCACCACGCTTGCGGCGCGCGTCGGATGCGCGCGCTGCCTCCAGCGCCTGTTCGCTGGTGGTGGTGATAAAGGCATTCAGCTTGGGGTTCAGCGCTTCAACCGCCGCCACATGGGCGCGCGTCAATTCCTCGGCGCTGATCGCGCCCTCATTCAGCGCGGCCAAGGCGCCCGCGAGGGTAAAATCGGTCGGATGCATTATTCCACCACCTTCGGCACGCCGAAATATTCGCCCTCTCGATCCGGGGCATTGGCCAGCACGGCCTCTGCCTTGCCGCCATCGGTCACCACATCTTCGCGCATCGGCATGGCAGCCGCGCCGCCTGGCGTGCCGCCCGCCATGGGCGCGACCCCTTCGGTGTTGACGGCCTGGAGCTGCTCAATCCAGCCCAGAATGCCGTTCAGTTCGCCCTGCACGCGGGCGATATCCTGTTCTTCAAGGCGCAGCCGGGCCAAGGCCGCGACGCGCCGGACGGTGGCGGTGTCCAGGGACATGAAATCACTACTTCCCGTTAAAAGAGCGGCGGACCATAAGGCCCCCGATGCCTATCATCAACCTGATAGAGTTGCGCGCCGCACTCCCCCGCCATTCCCGGCTGATTGGCCTTGATCCGGGGGAGAAAACCGTGGGTGTCGCACTCAGCGATGTCTCGCTGATCCTGGCCAGCCCCTATGGCAGCCTGGGGCGCGGGAAGCTCACGGCCATGGCCGCCGAAATCAAGGCGATTGCGGCCAAGGAAGGTGTGGGGGGGCTGGTGGTCGGGCTGCCGCTTGGCCTGGATGGGTCCTTCGGCCCGGCGGCGCAGGCGGCGCGGGATTGGGCGCGGTCGCTTTCGGATGCCGTTGGTCTGCCCGCCGCGCTTTGGGACGAAAGGCTATCTTCGGCGGCGGTGAACCGCATGATGGTGGGGGAAGCCGATCTCAGCCGCGGCAAAAGGGCGGCCTCGGTGGACAAGGCGGCAGCGGCCTGGATGCTGCAGGCCGCTTTGGATGCAACGCGGGGCGGGGCGTGAGGGACGGCACCCTGGCCGCGCCTTAACCGGGTCTGGCCATCCCTGCCCCGGCGCGGCTAGAAAGGCGCTGTGTCCTATCCCCGCAAACACCTCCTCGCCATTGAGGGTCTTGAACCGCCGCATATCGCGGATTTGCTGGACCTGGCGGAATCCTACGCCCTGCTCAATCGCAGCGGCAAAACCCAGCGCGACCTGCTGAAGGGCCGCACGCTGATCAATTTGTTTTTTGAAGACAGCACCCGCACCCGCACGAGTTTTGAGCTTGCGGGCAAAAGGCTGGGCGCCGATGTCATCAATATGTCGGTCAGTACTTCCAGCGTGAACAAGGGCGAAACCCTGCTGGATACCGCCAGCACGCTGAATGCGATGCATTGCGATTTGCTGGTGGTGCGCCATGGGCAATCCGGCGCGCCTTCGCTGCTGAGCCAAAAGGTGGATGCGGCGGTGATCAATGCCGGCGATGGCACGCATGAACACCCGACGCAGGCGTTGTTGGATGCACTCACCATCCGCCGCCATAAGGGAAGGCTTGAAGGTTTGGTTGTCGCGATTTGTGGTGACATCGCCCATTCGCGCGTGGCGCGCTCAAATATGCATCTGCTGACCACCATGGGCAGCCGCGTGCGCGTGGTGGGACCACCAACCCTGATCCCGGCAGAGGCCGCGCGCCTGGGCGTTGAGGTCTTTCACGACATGAAGGCGGGGCTTGCCGGCGCTGATGTTGTGATGATGCTCAGGCTGCAACGCGAACGCATGTCGGGCGGGCTGGTGCCCTCAGCGCGGGAGTTCTTTCGCTTCTATGGGCTGGATGCGGAAAAGCTGGCGCATGCCAAGCCGGAGTCGATTGTGATGCACCCAGGCCCGATGAATCGCGGTGTGGAAATTGATAGTGCTATTGCGGATCACCCGACACGGAGCGTGATCGGCGAGCAGGTGGAAATGGGTGTCGCCTGTCGGATGGCGGTGTTGGATGTGCTTTCCCGCCAATTACCGCGGAACCGTTGAGCATGGCCGGCATCCTCATCACCAATGCCCGCCTGCTCGACCCCGCTTCTGGCCTTGATGCGCCGGGTGCTTTGCTGATCCGTGATGGGCTGATCGCCGATTGCGGCGCAGGGCTCACCGCGCCCGAAGGCGCTGCAGTGGTGGACGCAGCCGGGGCTTGCCTCGCCCCCGGCTTGATTGATCTCCGCGCCAATCTCGGTGAACCGGGGGCGGAGCATCGCGAAACCATTGCCTCTGCCGCGCAAGCCGCAGCCGCTGGCGGCATCACCACCATTTGCGTGCTGCCGGATACCGACCCGGCGCTTGATGATCCCGCGCTGATTTCCTTCATCACACGGCGCGGTGAGGCGACGGGATCGGTTGCGCTGCTGCCTTATGGTGCCGCCACTTCGGGCTGTGCCGGCAAGGAATTGGCCGAATACGGGTTGCTGCGCGAAGCCGGCGCCATTGCCTTTACCGATGGGGTGCGCGCCATTGCCTCGGCGCGGACCATGCGGCTTGCGCTGTCTTATGCGCGGGCCTTTGGCGCCTTCATCATGCAGCACCCGGAAGAACCGAGCCTCGCTTCCGGCGGCGCCGCGACCGAAGGCGAATTGGCCACGCGCCTTGGCCTGCCCGGCATCACGCCAGCGGCCGAGGCGATGATGGTGGCGCGCGATATCGCACTCGCGCGCATCACCGGCGGGCATGTGCATTTCGCGCATGTCTCAACGGCGGCAGCGCTTGATCTGATCCGCACCGCGAAATCCGAGGGGCTGGCCGTCACCTGCGATACCGCGCCGCCCTATTTTGATTTGAACGAAACCGCGATTGGCGATTACCGGACTTATGCCAAGCTCTCCCCGCCGCTGCGCACGGAGGCGGATCGGCAGGCGGTGGTGGCAGCGCTGGCTGATGGGACGATTGACGCCATTGCCTCAGACCATCAGCCGCGCGATGCCGATGACAAGCGGCTGCCCTTTGCCCAGGCGGAAGCCGGTGGTGCGGGGCTGGCGACTTTGCTGGGCGTGACGCTGGCGCGCGTGCATGCGGGAGATGTGCCGATGCTCACCGCGCTTGGGCTGCTGACCGCGCGGCCCGCAACCTTGCTTGATCTGCCGCAGGGCAGGCTGGCCAAGGGTGCGCCGGCAGATCTTGTGCTGTTCCATCCTGATCGCGGCTGGAAGGTTGAAGCCGGCAAGCTGCCGGGCAAGGCGCAGAACTCACCCTTTGATGGTCGCGCCCTGGAAGGTCGGGTGCTGGGCACCTGGAAAGCCGGTCGCCGCGTTTTCGGGGGCTGAGCCATGGCTGAACATGCGGACAGCATTGCCTTCCTGATCGCGCTGCTGGGCGGCTACCTGATCGGGTCCATCCCCTTTGGCCTGCTGCTGACCAAGGCCGCCGGGCTTGGCGATATCCGCAAGGTTGGTTCCGGCAATATCGGGGCGACCAATGTGCTGCGCACCGGGCGCAAGGGGCTGGCGGCGGCAACCCTGATCCTGGATGGGCTGAAAGGGGCGGTGGCGGTGCTGCTCGCACGCTATTTCCTGGGTGATCAGGATTTGGTGGTGGGGACAGCGGCGGTGCTTGGGCACCTATTCCCGGTCTGGCTTGGCTTTCGCGGCGGCAAGGGGGTGGCGACCGGGCTTGGCGTGCTGCTGGCCGCTTCCTGGCCGGTGGGGCTTGCCTGCTGCGCGATATGGCTGGTGGCGGCGAAACTCCTGAAAATGTCTTCCGCGGCGGCACTGACGGCCTTCGCGGCGGCACCGCTTTTCGCGCTGGTCCTGTCCAGCACGGATCATGCGCTGATGGCGCTGCTGATCGCCATTCTGGTGTTCTGGCGGCATGAGGCGAATATCCGCCGCCTGCTGGCCGGGACCGAACCGCGCATCGGCAAAAGCACAAGATAGAAAGAGCTATCTCGGGTACATTGTACAGCGTCGACAGGTGTATTTTCTGCCTGAATGCGGTATGAACCCCTGAACAAGAGTTGACGCGTCGAGACGGCCGCGCAATTTGATGTTCACGCGAATGTCATCAAGACGTGGCGGGATTAGCTTCTTGAAGGGGCTGCTGGCATTTTCGGCGAAGGCAAGCCGGAAGCGCCGCCACCGGTTGATGTGAAGAAACGCCACGCGAAGATAGGGGAGTTGACGCTCACGA
>JADCFR010000486.1 GCA_020249415.1 Roseomonas sp.
GCATGCCAGAAGCCGAGACAGAGATCGCCGGGCTTGAGGTGCCCGATAGCATGGTGCTGCGCCCGCCCGGTGGCTGGGCACGCGGCTTTGGCCGGCTGATTGATGCCTATAATGGCCAGCGCGTGGGGGCCGCGACCGTTGCCTTGGGGCTTGCCGCCGGGGCTTATGAACACGCGCTGGAGCGTGCGCAGACCCGCCGCCAATTCGGGCGGCCCATTGGGGAATTCCAGGGCCTTGCCTGGATGCTGGCGGATATGTCCATTGAGGTGGAAGCAGCCCGCGCCCTGGTGTGGCGCGCAGCGAAAAGCGCGGGGCCGAATGGCTTTCCGGATCGCCTCGCCGCCGCCCAGGCCAAGGTGCTGGCGGGCGAGATGGCGATCCGGGTGACCAACCAGGCTTTGCAGGTCTGGGGTGCGGCGGGCTATTCGCGCGACAACCCGATGGAGCGCTATTTGCGCGATGCACGCATGTTCGCCATTGCCGGCGGGACGGCTCAGGTGCTCCGCACCCAAGTGGCCGAACAGATCATGGGCCGCAAACTGCCCCAAACCCGCGATGGGTTTCTGCGCATCATGGATGAGGAACGCCGCGCGGCTGAATAGGCGGAGCCATGGGTTGACTTGGCCCCGCGCCCCGCTTAGACACCGCGCCTTCGAAAGGTTTGACCAATGAAAATTCGTAACTCGCTGAAGACCGCCAAGATCCGAGACAAGAACTGCGTTGTGGTGCGCCGCCGCGGTCGCGTCTATGTGATCAACAAGAAGAATCCGCGCCTGAAGGCCCGCCAGGGCTGAGGCTACGCGGGCTTCGGCCTGCCCTATAGCGCTGGGTGTTGCGGAAGGGGGCTTTGGCCCCCTTTTCGTGTTTGGGGACCGGAGCAAAACGGGGGCTCCGCCCCCAGACCCCCGCCGGGGTTTGGCACGGGCGCAGGGTTGGTGTGGCGGCTGCGCCCAAGATCAACGCATGTTACCCCGGACCCCGCCAGAATTTTGACCCTCAAAGATCAATAACAACATGGCGTCATCGTAAAAATATGGCAGACTCAACACGGGCGAGCGCACTGAGGGAGCCACGTGACAGAAATCAACGAAATTCTGATGGCCTTCGCCCAAGATGTTCGGGCGGACAGACGCGCCAATAGCAACATCGCGGGAGATGGAACTGCCCTTGAACTGCTGATCGCTCCGCGCTTTCAAAAACTGATCGAAGAAATCCTGAGAATCCGCCTCCCCGGGGCGCCCAGGCTATTGCCGGAATATAAGCAAGCCGGCCTTGGACGCCCCGATTTGGCCTTTGCCCGACCAGGCGGGCCTGCCCGCGCCTTCATCGAATTGAAGGAACCCGCAAAGCAATTGAACCCGGAACGCTGGCGCGGACATGACGTGGACCAATTCAGGCGTTTCCAGGAATTGCCAATTTGGGCGCTTTGCAATTTCCACGGCATCAAGCTTTTCCGCCGAGGCAATGTTGAAGACGAGGCGATCATCCTGCCCGCCGCTGCGCTGGACCCAAATACGCCAGATGCCCGCGCTGACCGCATGATCCGGGGCCATGATGCGAATGGCTTTATGGCCATCCTTGAAATCCTGGCTCAGGCACAACCCGTCCCGCCACGCGATGCACAGGAATTGGCCGATTCCCTTGCACACGCCGCCCGCCTGGTGCGCGCGATTGTCGCCGATATGTGCCGGGCAAACCCGCCTGAAGCACTTCAGGCAGTTCAGGCAGAATTCCGCGAAACGCTTTTCGCGCACCCCAAAGCCGGCGGCTATGATGATGAGGATGAAACCTCCCTTTTCGCCAATGCCTTCGCCCAGACCCTGGCCTTCGGGCTGCTTCTGGCACGAGAAGCCGGCGCGCAGGAAGTTGACGAACGCGCCTATCGCAGCCTGCCCAGCGGCAATTTTCCGCTACTGAGCGCCACCCTGCGCGCCCTGACGCAGGACGAAATCATTGCCGCCCTTGGCGCTTCCTTCGATGTTTTGCGCGATACGGTGAATGTTTTCGATCCCGCCATGCTGGCACCACAAGATGGCCGAGACCCTATCCTTTATTTTTACGAGGATTTCCTTTCGGTCTTCGACCCGGCAGCGCGCAAAAAACACGGGGTATTCTTCACGCCCATTCCGATTGTGCGCTTCATGGTGGATGCCACAGACAGGGCCTTGCAAAACCACCTTGGCACTGAAGGCATAGCGGATCGAAATGTATTATTGTTGGACCCTGCCTGTGGCACCGGCACCTTCCTGATTGCAGCTGCCACGCATGGCCTTGCGCGCATCCGCGAACGCTATGGCAAAGGCGCCGCCGCAACTGAAATGGAAGCCTTGGCCAATCGGCTGCACGCCTTCGAATTATTGGTCATTCCCTATACCGTTGCGCATTATCGCCTGCTCCGGGAAGTGGCCGCGGTCACAGGCAAAATGCCGGCAGGGCGGCTGCCGATTTATCTGGCCGATACGCTGGCGCCGCCACGCGATACCAGGGGGCTCACCCCGCATCTTGGCTTCATGGCCGGCCCGATTGTGGAAGAACGCCGGGCCGCGGATACGCTGAAGCGTGAAACCCCCATCATCGCCATTATCGGCAATCCACCCTATCGCCGCTTACAGGCGGGCGAGGAAGCCGGCATCATTTCCGGCTGGGATGGCGGGTTTTGGGATGACTTGAAGGAACCGGTCCGCAATGCGGGCTGGGGCAATGAACTGAATACCTTCCCGGAATTATCAGTGGCCTTCTGGCGCTGGTGCCTGTGGAAGATTTTTGAAAGTGAAGGCGCACCAGGGCGCGGCGTGGTGTGCCGGATCACCAAGCGGACCTTCCTGGCAGGGCATCCGTATGCTGGGCTGCGGCAAATGCTGCGCCAGCGTTTTGACCGTCTCGAAATCCTTGA
>JADCFR010000487.1 GCA_020249415.1 Roseomonas sp.
AACGCTCACGCATGATTCTTTGGCAGGCGTACTCACCAAGGCGGGATTGCTGAGCGCAAAAAGATGATTGACTGTCAGCACGCCCTCCCTCTGGCGGGACAGGCCAAGGCGCTTAGCATCAGCCGGGGGACGCTCTACTATGTCTCTCGCCCGGTTCCGGCGGCCGATCTGGCCTTGATGCGCCGGATAGGTTTGCAGTGCCGTTTCGTGGGCAGTCGGATGATGCAGGGCCTGCTGAAACAGGAAGGCTTTTCGGTCGGGCGTCTGCATGTGGCGACGCTGCTGAAGCGGGTGGCGACTAGGGTTGGCATGGCGGCGCTTACCTCGGCGATGCCAGGAATGGATCACAAGATGGCCAAGCGCTGGGCGAGGTCAGGATCGTTCTGGATCAGCGCGTTGATTTCCGCATCAACGGCATACTGCTGTGCCTCAATCTGCTGCAAGCGGGCAGCGTTGTGGCGATTGCGAAGGGGCGGCGTGATGCCTTTGACCCGGCTTTGGGGCGCTCGCTGATCCTTGATCAGCGCATGGCGCGTCGTGCGCCAATCCCTGAGATCATTGAGAATTCATCTGGGTAGAGGCCGCGCCCCCAGCGACAGCACCGCCCCCATACGCGTCACGCCGTGATCTGAAGGGAGGAATACACTGGGGGAACACCCAGAAAATGTTCAAACCCGCGTCGGCTGTCTTTGGAACAAGCTTTATCAACGTACCACTTCTCGAACCATCAACCCTGCAGCACAGAAATCGGGGGGCATGGCTGCCGATGCGGCAAGTTTTAATCAAGCCCTGGTCGGACCATGACGCCGATCAAACAACCATCCAATGAATGTCATCGATTATGGCGTTGCCCCCTGATCACGCATGGGTCCGGCTACTTCGCCTGCAAAAAGGCGAGGCTCTCCCCTTCCAACATCACCGCCGTCAGCCCCCCGCCGGACCAGGCGGCGGTGTCAATACAAATGCGGTTTTCCCGCACCACCGGCATGAACCCCGCCGTATGCCCATGCACCACCACATGCCCATGATCGCGCGGGCTGTTCAGAAAATCATGCCGGATGCGCAGCAAATCCTCGCGTGATTGGTCTTCCAGCGCCACACCGGGGCGAATGCCGGCATGGACGAATAGATACCCGCCTTCCTCATGCCATAGTGCCAGATCGCGCAGGAAACGGCGTTGATGCGGGGCAATCGCCTCAGGCCAGGTCTCACGCGGAGCATCGGGCGCCACCCCCCAGGAATCGAGCGTCGCCCTGCCCCCGCCCCAGAGCCAATCCGCCGCCGCCGCGCCATCGCCCGCAAGCGCGCCTAGCATGGTTTCCTCATGATTGCCCATCAGATGCAGCGTGGGCAGGCCGGGAATGGGATCGCGTTCCGAAAGGTAATCCACCACGCCGCGAGACTCCGGCCCCTTATCAACGTAATCGCCCAAATGGATGAGCAGCGCGGAAGCCACCGGGCGGCGGCGCAAATCCTCGGCGATTTGGGCGTGCAGATCGCGTAGCTGCGGCAGCGTGCCATGAATATCGCCAATGGCGTAAAGGCGCCGTCCGCGCGGCAAATGCCCAGGCGCACCACGTATTTCCATCACTTCCGATCCGCCCTTGGGTCCAAGGCATCGCGCAGCCCATCGCCCACCAAATTGAAGGCCAGCACTACCACAAAAATCGCGAGCCCCGGCATGATGGAAAGCCAGGGCGCCTGGGTCAAAAACCGCTGCGCGCTATTCAGCATGGACCCCCAGGAAGGTGCCGGTGGTTGCTGCCCAAGCCCCAGGAAGGAAAGCGATGCTTCGGCGATGATGGCCTCGGCAATCGCAAGGCTCGCCTGCACCAGCAAGGGCGGGATGATATTGGGTAGCACATGGAAAAGCCCGATGCGCCAGGGCGGATTGCCGAGCGCGCGCGCCGCTTCCACCCAATCAGTTGATTTGGCATCAAGCGCCATGCCGCGCGCAAGCCGCACGAAAACTGGCGATGCGGTAATGGCAATCGCCAGCATGGCGTTTTCCAAGGCCGGTCCCAGAAACGCTGCCAGCGCAATCGCCAGAATCAGAAACGGGACGGAGAGCATGGCATCCGCGACGCGCGATATCAGCCCATCCACCCAACCGCCGATCAACCCTGCCAGCAAGCCGAGCGGCACGCCAATGAACAGCGCGCCAAGCACGGAAATCACGCCGGCCATCAGCGAAGCCCGCGCGCCCCAAATCACACGCGAAAGCACATCGCGGCCGTTTTCATCCGTGCCGAACCAATGCTCGGCGGAAGGCGGCTTGCGGATGCGGGTCCAGCTTGTTTGCAGCGGATCGTAAGGCGCGATGAAGGGGGCGAGCAGCGCAATCAGCACAAAGGCCACCACCACCACCAGGCCAAATACCGCAAGCTTATGGCGAAAGAAGCGCTTCAGCGCGCGGCGCGCGGGGCTTTCGCCCATGGTGATGGCCGGCGCATTCATGCCTGACGCAGCCTTGGATTGATCGCCATGTAAAGCAGATCAGCCACGAGTGAGAGCAGCACGAAAATCAAGGCAGTGGCCAGCACAACACCCTGCACCACCGGGTAATCCCGGTTGAACAC
>JADCFR010000488.1 GCA_020249415.1 Roseomonas sp.
ATGGCGATTGCATCGCCGATTTTGTGCGCGATGTGGATGATGGCCCCAATGCGCGCGATGTGATTGGCCTGCAAGTGGTCACTGTCGGCCAAAAGGCATCCGATATCGCGCGCGATTGGTTTGAGGATAATCGCTACCAGGATTACCTCTATCTGCACGGGCTTTCGGTGGAAATGGCAGAAGCGCTGGCGGAATATGTCCATAAACGCATCCGCGCTGAATTGGGCTTCGCTGCCGAGGATGATCGCGATATCGAAAAAATGCTGCAACAGGGCTATCGCGGTGGGCGCTATTCCTTCGGCTATCCGGCCTGCCCGAAGCTGGAAGATCAGGAAGGGCTGCTGCGATTGCTGGATGCGGAGCGTATTGGCGTTTCGCTCAGTGATGAATGGCAGCTTCATCCTGAGCAATCCACCAGCGCCATTGTGCTGCATCACCCGCGGGCCAAGTACTTCTCGGTCTAGCCCTAACCGGCTAAACCCCCGCCATGGTTGAGGCCCGGCATTCCAACGCCGCGCAATTGGCTGCGCTCAGCGTGGCGATTGCGGTGGCGGTTCTCGCACTTAAGGCGGTGGCCTGGTGGGTGACGGGCTCCGTCGCGCTTTACGCTGATGCGCTGGAAAGCATTGTGAATGTTGCGGCGGCCTGTGCTGCCTTGCTCGCGGTGCGGCTTTCAGCGCTGCCGGCGGATGCAAACCATCCTTACGGTCATTCCAAGGCGGAGTATTTTTCGGCCGTTCTGGAAGGCGCGCTGATCATTGTGGCGGCCTTGCTCATTTTGCATGAGGCCTGGGCTGCCTTTCTGGCACCACGCGCGCCGGATCAGGCGGGCATCGGGCTTGCCGTATCTGCAGTGGCAAGCGGCGTGAATGCTGGCTGGGCGCTTTACCTCGGGCGACGCGGCAAGGCGCTGCGATCCCCCGCACTGATGGCCGATGCGCGGCATTTATGGGCGGATGTGGTGACATCGGTTGGGGTGCTGATCGGTGTCGGTCTTGTCGTGCTTACCGGTATTTTATGGCTTGATCCCCTGCTGGCGGCGCTGACGGCGGTGAATATCCTGATCTCGGGCGGGCGCCTGCTGCGCGAAAGTGTCGGCGGGCTGATGGATGAAGCCGTGCCGCCGGCCACCATGGAGCGCATCCGGCGCATTGTTGCCGAACAGGCATCCGGCGCGATTGAGGCGCATGATTTGCGGTCACGCCATGCCGGGCGGCATACTTTTCTGGAATTCCATCTGGTGGTGCCGGGCGATATGCGTGTGCGCGAAAGCCATGAGATTGGCGATAGGATCGAAGCCGCGCTGAAGGCGGAGCTTGAAGGGGCGATCATCACCATTCATGTCGAACCCGAAGGCAAGGCAAAGCAGCAGGGGGTGCCGGTGCTGTGAGGGCCGCGCCGCGCGGCATTGGGCTTGGCGCGTCGCTCGCGCTGCATGGGCTGGTCGCGGCGCTGTTGATCCTATGGCCAGTGGCGGAGGAGTTCTCGACAGACCAGGCCGAAGCCCAAGGCATTGCGGTGATATATGAGGGCGCGCCGGATATTGGTGACGTGGAAGCCCCGGCCGCCCCGCCTGAGGTTGCGCCCGTGCCACCCGCACCTGATGTGCCGCCACCACCGCCGATGGTTGCCGCGCCGCCTCCGCCGCCAGTAATCGCAGCACCGCCGCCCGCGCCAGCGCCACCTGCGGCGCTTGCGGCGCCGATCCTGCCGCCCCCGCCGCTTGAGCAAACGCCGCCGCAAATCGCGGAAGCACCACCGGCGCCGGAAGCGGTGCCGGAACCGGAACAGCCCCGGCAAGTGACTGAGGCGCCACCTCCGCCAGAGCGTCGCCCCCCGCCACGTCAAACCGCCCCGCAAACCGCGCCACCCGCGCCCGTGCGGCTGAATGCGGCCCTGCAAGGGATGGAAAGCTTCACCCTGGAAGGGCGCATAGCGCCGCCTGAAGCCTTGGATACTGTGCGCAATCGCCGCCCCGCCTATCCGGAAGCAAGCCGCCGCCGCGGGCAGGAAGGTACGGTGATGCTGGAATTGCGCGTGGACGCAAATGGCCGAGTTGTTGATGTGCGCGTCACGGAAAGCTCTGGCTTCAGCGCTTTGGATGCGGCGGCGGTGGAAACGCTGCGCGAATGGCGCTTTCGCCCGGCGCAGCGCGGTGGCATGCCGGTGGCGGGCAGCATCACCACGGCGGTGCATTTCCGCCTTGAAAACGCGCGTCGCTGAGGCGACCTGAGACGCTCTGTAAGGAAACAAAAATGGTCAAGCTTGATGTGATCACCACGCGCGGTGGTGATGGCGGGGAAACCTCGCTCGGTGATGGGGCGCGGGTGCGCAAGGACGCGTTGCGCGTTGAAGCCTATGGCACGGTGGATGAGGCGAATGCCGCGCTTGGCGTGCTGCGCCTGCATGCCAGCGGCGACGCCGAAACCGATGCGATGCTGGCGCGCATCCAGAATGATCTTTTCGATATCGGCGCTGATCTTTGTGTGCCGGGCGAAGCGGGCGCGCGGCTGCGCGTGGCCGATACGCAATCGGCGCGGCTGGAAGCGGAATTGGCAGCGATGAATGGGCAAATGCCTGCGCTGAAATCCTTTGTGCTGCCAGGTGGCACGCCGGGTGCCGCGGCAGCGCATGTCGCGCGCACCGTGGTGCGGCGCGCGGAGCGTCTGGTGGTGGCTTTGGCGGCGGAGGAAGAAGTGAACCCCGCCGTGATCCGCTATTTGAACCGACTATCGGATCATCTTTTCGTGCTCGCGCGGCGGTTGAATGGCAATGGCGCCGGCGATGTGTTGTGGGTGCCGGGGGCAACGCGGGGTTAAACGCGCGTTGCCCGCGCGGCTTCAGAAAACCCCCCGCAGGCCAAGAATGGCGCTGCGGCCGGGGATGACGAAACCATTGGCCGGTTCATAGCGCCGATTGCCAAGGTTGCGCGCTTCGATGAAGGCAGTGATGTGTTCCCTAACGGGCAGGGAGGCTGTCATGTTGAAGACAAAACCTCCATCGCTTTGCCCATTGCCTGCCGTGGTGCCGTTGTCGCGATAGAGGAAATCGCGATGTTCCCCCACATAAATAAATTCCGGGGCGATGATCAGCCGCGCATTCGGCGCATCCACCCAATCCACTTTCGGTGCGATGCGCGGCGAAAGGCTCGCGCTATTGCGCGGCCGGCGCGCCAGGGCTGCGCCATTGGCCTCATCGCGGGTTTCCTGCACGGTCCAGGCGGCGCGTGTCGAAAAACTATCCGAATGCCGCCAATTCACGCCGAATTCGCCGCCCTGGATATGCGCGCGGGCGATATTCTCATAGCTTGAGAAGCTCGGTGTGAAATTGATCAGGTTGCGGATGCGGCTTTCGAAATAAAGTGCGCTCAAGGTCAGGTTCTGCGCAATGTCGGTCTCGATCCCGGCCTCCCAGGCGGTGGCGTTTTCCGGACGGAGATCAGGATTGCCCCGGAAGCCGAAATTATTGATGCCATAGCGCTGATAGATTGAAGGCGCCTTGAAGGCAGTGCCGCCTGATGCCGTCAGCCGAGAGGCGATCCCCGGCAGGCTCAGCACGCCGCCAAGCCGCCAGGTGGTCGCGCCATCAAAGCCATCCGGCGCATCCTGACGGAGCGCGGTGGTCACATCCAGCCGATCCCAAAGCCGATGCTGCGTGCCGATATAAGCGAAGGCGCTGCGCTGCGATCTATCCACATCCTGCCGAAAACCGCTTTGGATGGATTTGGTGAAGGCGCTTTCGTTTTCGGACCCCGCCCCAAAGACAAGGTTATTGGCGGTGAGGAACCTAAAATCCGTCAGCCTGATGGTATTGTCCCAGGCAAGCCTTTCGCGCCGGCCACGATAGAGATCATCGGCGGTGCTGCTGCTCAGGCTATCGCGCCAATTGGTGTAGCTCCGCCGGTCTTCAGTGGCGGAAAGCGTCAGGCCCGTGGTCCAGTCGCCGCCAAATAATTCCGTGGCGCTGCGGAGAAACCCCATCCAGTTGCGATCATCGCCGCTGTAATTCGGGTCATCATTCGGCACGTTATCCAGGCCGAAGCGGTTTTCCCGCATGGTCACCAAGCCATCAAGGCGCGTCATGCCGAGCACCTTCGCCGGCGCAGTCTCCCCGATATTCACGCCGCCGCGCGCCGTGATTACCGCGGATCGCAAGCCATCCCTCTCCCCCTGATTACTGTAGAAGCGCGGCGCCACCGCATTTGAACCGCGTGTCGAAAGGCTTTGCCCCGTCACGCCGTAATCCGTATTGCCGATGGTGCCCGCAACACCGGCGATACCGCGCGCGGTATAATTGGTGCCGCCGGCAAGCTCTCCATAAGGTTGCGCCTGCCGATCAGCGGGCGCGCGGCGCGTGATCAGATTGATCACGCCGCCAATCGCGGATGTGCCGTAAATCGCGGAAACCGGGCCGCGCACGACTTCAATGCGTTCGATGTCACCCAATAGCGTATTGCCGAAATTGAAGGCGCCATTGGGCTCACTCGCGTCATTGATCGGTACACCATCACGCAACACCAACACATGGTTTGAATTGGTGCCGCGCATGAAGCCGGATGATTGCTGACCAGGCCCACCATTCTGCACAATTCGAAAGCCCGGCACGCTCACCAGCGCATCGGCCAGCGTGACATAGCCGCGTTCTTCGATGATCTGCCGATCAATCACCGTGGTCGCTGCCGGCAGGCGTTCCTGCGGCGTTGGAATCCTTGTTGCTGTGACAATAGTTTCAGGAAGGCTTGCCGTTTGGGCCAAGGCCGGGGCAAGGGGGGCAAGCGCCAATAATACGAGAAACCGGTGTTTCATCCGGCATTCCTCCGAGCATAGGCATCAACGCACCCCAAAGCCTTGCGGCCCTGGGGCATTTCCTACGCTGTTCGCAGACGGAGATGCGCGGGCGTGCCCGCACAGCCTTGGTCCGTTGCATCGGTGCACCCCGCCCGATACGCGCGAGACAACTATGCACCGGCCGGTCTCCTGGCTCGCGACCTGGGGTTAGCCCCCGATCTGCCCGCCTTCTCGCATAAATGATGACATCCGCTGCGCGGCTCTCATCATCCCTTTTTTGAGCGGCTGATGAACCGCTTCGGTGTTCCACCTTAGCGGATCAGACGCACACGCAATGGCATATGGGCCAGATATGGTCGCCTACAGTTGCGGGGGCAGCTGCGGATTGGCGGTGGGTTTCACCGTGTCACGCATTCCCGTTTCAGCCCTTTCGGGCCACCGAAGCATGGGCAAAGGTTAATCAGCGGGATCGCAACTGTCCAGCGGAATTGACATCAAATGATATAGCCAAGCGCCTCAACGCCAAACCAGACAATGGCGAGCAGCACCGCAGTTGCGAAAATATTGGCGAGGATTGTCGCCACAATGCCGATGCCCACCACCTTGCTGTCATTCTCCACCACGCCAAGCGACATGACGATGGTGCCGAAGGCGGGCGGGCCATTGGTGCCAGGCCCGGGCAGGATCAGCATGAGCGCGGCATAGGCCGTGAGCCAGCCGACCACCTTATCAGCGGTGTTATTGGTGAAGGGGCCAGGGCGCGGCCTGACATAGCGTTCAACCCGCGCGAGCATTTTGGAAGAACCGCTGGAAAGCCGCATCACATCGGTGCGTTTCAGGCTTTGCCGCGCAATAAAGCCAGGCAGCTTCGGCTGGCGAAAGCCAAGACCCATTTGAACACCCAGGATCAACATGGGCGTGCCGAAGATGGAAGCCATGCCGGGCAGAAGCCCAGGTAAGCACAGCATCAGGATCAGCAAGCCAAAGGCGCGGTCGCCGAAAGCCTCGGCCATTTCGCCAAGGGTGATGCGTTCTCCGGGGCAGCGCTCCACCACCTCCGCAATCAGGCGGGAGATGGGCGCATTCTGATGATTGCCGGCAACCGGGGGCAGCGCGTCGTCCATGGAGGGCTGAAGGCGTCCTGGGTTTGAGGTTACCGGAGCGCGTTACATAGCGTTTTGGCCAAGGGACGCAACTTACCTTTGGTTAAGCTTATACCCACCCAGGGCTCAGCGGCCCTGGAAGGCCGGTTTACGCTTTTCCATGAAGGCCTTACGGCCTTCCTTGTAATCGGCGCTGTCGAAACAGGCCGTCATGGCAGCATTGATGGCGGCGATGTCGCGATCCGCCCGGTCCTGCAAGACCGCCTGCACGGTGCGCTTATTGGCATAGAGCGACAGCGGCGCATTCTGCGCCAAGGTGGCGGTCAGCTTGGCCACTTCGCCTGCCAAAGCATCCGCCGGCACCAGCCTGTTGATCAGGCCAACCCTTTCGGCTTCCCGCCCGTCGAAGCGTTCGCCGGTCATCAGGATCATATGGGCATGGGCGGGACCAACCAGGCTGACCAGATGCTTCACCATGTCAAAGCCATAAGCGATGCCAAGCTTGGCTGCCGGAATGCCGAATTGGCTCCCTTCCGCCGCGATGCGAATATCGCAGGACATGGCGATGCCAAGCCCGCCCCCCATGCAAAAGCCGCGAATTTCCGCAATCACCGGCTTCGAATAGGTGGCAAGCTTCAAGCGCCCGCCAGCGGTCAGCCGGCCATATTCCTTTTGCGCATCAGCATCCGAACGCATCTTGTCGAATTGGCTGATATCAGCGCCGGAAACGAAAGCCTTGTCGCCCGCCCCGGACAGCACCACGCAGCGGACAGAGGCATCCGCCGTGAAGACATCCAAGGCCTGGCCCATACCATCCCACATCGCAACCGACATGGCATTGCGCTTTTCCGGCTGGTTGAAGGTAATGCGCCCAACGCCATCCTTGATGTCGGCAAGAATCTTGCCTTCCGCGAATTCCATTTTCCCTACCCTTCGCTGATCACGCCAAGCGCGCGCAATTGTTCAATCTCTGCCGCGCCATAGCCGGCCTGTTGCAGTATTTCGGCGGAATGCTCGCCAAGCCGGGGCGGGATGCGCCGGACGCTGCTTTCAATCCCCTGCATATTGATCGCAGTACCGACAATATGCGTGAGCCCGCGCTTTGGTGTCGTCATGGGCAGCGCCATCGCCAGATGCTTCACCTGCGGGTCTTCAAACACCTGGTCAACGCGGTTGATCGGGCCACAGGGAATGCCGATGCGTTCCAGCAGATCAATCCAATATTCACTTGGCTGGGTGCTGGTAACCTCGCTGATGGTCTTGTTGAGCCTTGCGCGATCATTGCTGCGGCCCTTCAGCGTCTTCCATTCCTCAACTTCCAGCCAATCCTTCCGGTCCAAGGCTTCGGCGAATTGCACCCACATCTTGGGGGAAGACGCGGCGATATTGATCGGCTTATCGGCGGTGGGGAAAACGCCCATCGGGATATTCACCGGATGGTCATTGCCGGCCTGGCCTGGAATTTCGCCATCCATCAGCCAGCGTGCGGCTTGCAGATCCAGCATGAAGACCATGGCTTCCAAAAGGCTGGTATGCACATAGCGGCCCTTGCCGGTCCTCTCCCGCTGGAACAGCGCCATCATCACCGCAAGCGCGAGCAGATTGCCGGCGGTCAAATCCACAAAGGGAATGCCCGCGCGCATCGGCCCACGGCCAGGCTCACCGGTGATGGTCATCATCCCGCCCATGCCCTGGGCGATCTGATCAACGCCGGCACGCTCCCCATAAGGCCCGGTCTGCCCGAAGCCTGAGATCGAGGCATAGATCAGCCGCGGATTGATCCCCTTCAGATCATCATAGGCAATGCCCAGCCTGTGCTTCACCTTCACGCGCATATTCTCAACCAGCACATCGGCATTGGCGGCGAGCTTCATCAGCGCGGCCTTGCCTTCCGGTGATTTCAGATTGAGCGCGATGGACCGCTTGTTGCGATGCAAATTTTGGAAGTCATAGCCATCGCGATCGCCGCCAAAGCCATCGGCATTGGCGGGCGGTTCGACACGAATGACCTCGGCGCCCCAATCGGCCAAATGGCGCACACAGGTGGGGCCGGCGCGGGCGAGCGTCAGGTCCAGCACACGCACGCCTGCGAGCGGCAGGGCGGCTTCGGTGGCGAGTTTGGTGTCTATCGGGCTTTCGGGCATGTCATTCCTCCGTCCCGGCGAGACTAGAGGCGTTTCGCCGCCTTGGCCACGCGGCGAAACGCCTCTAGCGCATCTTTTGGTCGCATTTTCCGAGCCGCCAAGCGTTACCGCCTGGCGTGAAAATGCTTCAGGTCGGGCAGGGGCGAAGGGCCAGGGGCCGAGGCCCTATCTCAGACACTCAAAAAACCCGGTTTCCTGATCAAGCTGCCCATATTCCTTGGCGCGAAAATCATAGCGGGAGACGATGCCAAGCACCTTGCCGTCGCGCACCACCGGCAAATGGCGAAAGCCGCCATCCTGCATCATGTGCAGCGCCTCCATGGCATCGCCCTCGGGCGGCAGGCAGACCGGGTGGCCCGTCATGGCCTCAGATAGACGGACTTCCGTGCCATCCTTGCCATGGGAGAGGAAATGCACCGCATCCCGCCCGGTGAAAATGCCAAGCAATAGCCCCGCCGGATCGGTCACCAGCACGGCGCCAACATGGCGGCGATGCATCGCCGCGCAGGCTTCCTGCACGCTTGCCTCTGGCCCCATGGTCAGGGGGTTCTGGTCGCGGACCATTTCACCCATGCTGCGGTTTCGCATGGCATCCTCCTGTCTTTGAGTTGCAATATAATCGCAATACCCCAGCGCTGTTATTGACGCAGCGCAAGTCTGGCTGTGGCATAATGGCATGATGCAGCGCGTTGATCTTGCCCTGGTGCTGGCGGTGGATGCCTCATCTTCCGTGGATCGGGCGGAATTTGACCTGATGATTGGCGGCTATGCCGCTGCCTTCCGGGATGCCTAGATCGCCGCCGCGCTGCTTGCCGGCCCGGCTGGGGCATCGGCGATTGCGATGCTGTTATGGTCCGGGGAAAGGGCGCAGGAAATCGCCATCCCCTGGCAGGTTCTGGCCAAGCCGGCCGAGGTGGCGGCACTGGCCGAGGCGATTGAGGGCCTGCCGCGTCTGGTCCCGCCCGGTGCCACGGCTTTGGGGGAGGGCATGGCAGCGGCGCTCGCGCTATTCGGCTCGGGGCCAGAACTGGCGCGGCGGATGGTTTTGGATGTCTCGGGCGATGGCGCGCATAATCAGGGCCGCCCGCCCGGGCCGATCCGTGATATTGGCGTTGAGGCCGGTATCACCATCAACGCCTTGGCGGTGCTGAACGAAGAACCCGATCTGATGGCGCATTACGCCGCCGAGGTGATTGGCGGCCCTGGCGCCTTCGTGAAGCATTGCCCGGATTACGAGGGCTTCGCCGCCGCCATTCGGGAAAAGCTGCGGCGCGAAATTGCGGGGGTTTTCATTGCCTGATGGGTCTGGCATGGCTTTGCGCCATGATGCTGATGATTCCCGGCCCCGTGCAGACCCGCCCCGAAACCCAAGCCGCCATGGCGCAGGATATCGCGCCCTGGGATCATGGCTTTCGCCCGACCTATGCGCGCATCCGTGAACGTGTGCGCGCCATCGCCGGCGGTATCGAAGGGGAGCATGTGACCCTGCCCCTGCAAGGGTCAGGTCATTTCATTATGGAAGCGGCGATGCGGAGCCTGGTGCCGCCGGGTGCGAAGATATTGATCCCGATGAATGGCGCGTATGCAGATCGCATGGCGCGGCTGGCGCGCGAAGCGGGGCGCGCGGTGGTTGCGCTTGACCTGCCCAATACGCGCGGCGCGCGGGCTGAGGATATTGCCCCCGTGCTCGCGGCTGATCCCGCCATTGGTCATGTCGCCCTGGTCTATAGCGAAACCGGCAGCGGCATTGTGAATGATGTGCCAGGCATTGGCCGCGCGGTGCGCCAGGCCGGGCGGCGCATGCTGGTTGATGCGGTTTCCGCCTTTGGCGCGCTGCCCTTCAATATGGCCGAGCATCCAGAATGCGATGCGCTGATGTTCACTTCCGGCAAATGCCTGGAGGGCATGCCGGGCATTGGTTTCGCTGTGGCGCGGATGGATGCGATCAGGGCCGGGGCAGGGCAGGCAGGGTCCTGGTGCATGGATTTGGCCGATGTACTGGCGCATGCGGAACGCTCGGGCTTTGGGTCCTTCCGCTTCACGCCGCCAGTGCAGGTTTTGGCCGCTTTTGATGTCGCGCTTGATCTGTTTGATGCCGAAGGCGGGCAGCCGGCGCGCCATGCGCGCTACCGCGCCAATGCCGATACGCTTTACGAAGGCTTCCTCGCCATGGGCATCAAGCCTTATGTGAGCAAGCCAGAGCAGGGGCCGATCATTGTCACCGTGCATCAGCCATCCGATCCGCGCTTTGATTTCGCGCGCTTTGTGGAAGCGCTGAAGGCGCGCGGCGTGTTGATCTGCAATTTCTGGACAACGCCGGAACCGACCCTGCGCATTGGCGCGATTGGTGCGCTGACGCCGGATGATATGCAGCGCGCGCTGGCCATCTTCCGCGACACCCTGGCCGAAGCCCTGCCCGCAGCAGCATGAAGGTTTTCATCGCCACGCCGACTATCGCCAGCATCGTGCAGGTGGAAACCACGCTTTCCATCGTGACCATGGTGAATGAATTGCGCGACGCCGGGCATGGCGCGGATTGGTTCAATTATGATGGCGCCTATGTGACGCGCGCGCGGCATATCCTGGCCAGCCAGTTTCTGGCGCGCCCTGATTTCACGCATTTGCTGTTTCTCGATTCCGATATTGGCGTGCCGAAGGGCGCCATCACGCGGCTATCGCAGTCGGGGCATGAGGTGATTGGCCTTGCCTGTCCCTTGCGGCATTTCGATATCGCCCGCTTTGCTGAAGCCGCGCGGGAAGCGCCCGAGGGGCCGCCGGACCTCGCGCGGCTGAATGCGCTGTCGCGGCGCTTCAATATCGAAGCTGATCCGGCGGACCCGGTGATCCGCAATGGCTTGCTCCGCGTGAACCGTATTGGCTTTGGTTGCATCATGATTGCGCGGACGGCCTTGGAAAAACTGATCGCCAGCGGCAACGTCGCGCGCCGCAAAGCGGAAAGTTTCCGCCAATTCGGCCTGGATGGCGAATATTGGGCGTTTTTCGACGAAATGAATCTGCCCGAGGGTTTCGTTTCGGAAGATTACGCTTTTTGCCGGCGCTGGCTTGATCTGCCGGGCAGCGCCATCTGGGCGCTCACCCAAATGCCGGTCGCGCATGTGGGCGCCTATGCCCATCGGGCGGCCTATCTGGACCGGTTTCGCCCGCCACGGCCTTGACAGCGCTGGCCTGCCATGGCGTTGCGTTGGGGCGTTATTCCAGGGAGTTTCAGGCATGGCCACTGATCTTGACATCGCGCGTGCCGCGACGCTGAAGCCGATTGCGGAAATCGCCACGCGTGCCGGCATTCCGGCCGATGCCTTGGAACCCTACGGCAAATACAAGGCCAAGATCGGGCTGGATTTCATCGGCGCCCAGGCAGATCGCCCCGATGGTGCCCTGGTGCTGGTGACCGGCATCAACCCCACCCCCGCCGGTGAGGGCAAAACCACCACCACGGTTGGCCTTGGCGATGCGCTGAATGCGCTTGGCACGCGGACCATGATCTGCCTGCGCGAACCCTCACTTGGCCCCTGCTTCGGGGTGAAGGGGGGCGCGACAGGCGGTGGCTATGCGCAGGTGCTG
>JADCFR010000489.1 GCA_020249415.1 Roseomonas sp.
CACCACCTGGCGCATCGGGTTGGCCGCGCCTGGGGTTGGGTTGATTCCATACAAAGCGCAGCCTGGCCGAGCGAGGTCTGAGGCGTAATCGCTGCCCAAAAACAATCCGGAAGAATTGGCAAAGGATCGTGGCAGCTTGGGCAGCGCCGCACAGGCGCGGGCGAAACGCGCGGCCTGTTCCGCATTCAAGGGATGATCCGCTTCATCCGCGCAGGCCAGATGCGACATAACGTACAGCAGATCGAGTCCGGCCAGCAGCGCATGATCCGCCGCCAGCCGCGCCTGTTCGCCAGCATCGAGCCCAAGCCGCGCCATGCCGGTATCCAGATGCAGCAGCGCAGGTTGCGCCTGGCCCGTGCTGCGTCCGGCAGCGGCATGGGCAAGCACATCGCCAAGGCTGTTCAGCACCGGGACCAGCGCAGCGTCCTGGTCCGCGCCGGGCGCAAAGCCATCCAGCACGGCAATCATCGGCCCGGCACCAAGGGCCGCGCGCAGCGCCATGCCTTCCGACAAATGCGCAACAAAGAAATGCCGGCATCCTGCGGCAAGCAGAGCAGGCGCGACGCGCGCGGCGCCAAGCCCATAGGCATTGGCCTTCACCACCCCCGCCACCGCCCCAGGTGCCGCTCGTGCAGCAAGCGTGCACCAATTGGCGGCAATGGCCGCAAGGTCAATATGCAAAACCGCGGTCGGGTCCATCATGCGAAAGCGGGATCAGCCCGCAAAACCATCATCATGCTGCGTATCCAAATCCCCAAAGCGCGTGAATTCCGCTTCGAAGAATAGTTTGATGGTGCCGGTCGGGCCATGGCGCTGCTTGGCGATGATCAGCTCCGCCTTGTTATGCGCCATTTCCATGTCCTTCTGCCATTTATCCACAGCACCTTGGAATTTCTCGGCATTGTCGAAGGAAAGCTCCTTCGGTGCGCGCTGCATCAAATAATATTCATCGCGATAGACGAACATGACCACATCGGCATCCTGTTCGATCGACCCTGACTCACGCAAATCCGAAAGCTGCGGGCGCTTGTCTTCGCGGCTTTCCACGGCACGAGAAAGCTGCGACAGCGCAATCACCGGCACCGATAATTCCTTGGCGAGAGCCTTCAGCCCCTGGGTGATCATGCTGATTTCGAGTACTCGGCTTTCCGTTCGCGTGCCCGCTGCCGGGCGCATCAATTGCAAATAGTCAACCACAATCAAATCAAGCCCTTTGGTCCGCTGCAAGCGCCGGCAGCGTGTGCGTAGCGCCGAGATGCTGATCGCCGGCGTGTCATCAATATGCAAGGGCAGCGATGCCAATTCGCGGCTGACTTCCAGAAACCGGTCAAAATCGCGCTGGCTGATTTCACCGCGCCGGATGCGATCCCCCGAAATGCGTGATTCCTCGGCGAGCAAACGTGTTGCCAATTGATCCGCACTCATTTCGAGCGAAAACAACGCAACCCCGCCCTTGGGCACCGCATTCGGGTCCGCTTCCTGCGCGCTGCGCAGCACGGATTTCGCCGCGCCAAAGGCGATTTTGGTCGCCAGCGCCGTCTTGCCCATGCCAGGCCGGCCCGCGATGATCAGCAGATCGGATGGGTGTAGCCCGCCGGTCTTATTGTCCAAATCGCGCAAGCCCGTCGGCAGGCCGGAAACGCCACCCGGCGTCGTAAAAGCCTTTTCCGCCTGATGCACCGCGAGAGTCAGCGCGCGCTCAAAGGTGAGGAAACCGCCTTCCCCCGCGCCGCCTTCCTTGGCCAAGTCGAACAAGGCCTGTTCGGCAGATTCCAACTGGGCCTTGGCGTCCAATTCGGCTTCCGCACCAAAGGCGCGGTTCACCACCACCTCGCCCAAATCCACCAATTGGCGGCGGAGCCAGGCATCATAGATCACCCGGCCATATTCACCGGCATTGATGACACCGACCATGGCCGAGAGAAGCTGCGCCAAATAGGCCGGGCCGCCGACCTCATCCAATAGGCCGGAATGTTCAAACTCGGCGCGGAGCGTCACCGCATCGGCAAGCTGGCCCGCTTCCACGCGGCGCTTGATGGCGTGGAAAATCCGCCCATGCACCGGATCGGCGAAATGATCTGGCGCCAGATATTCGCCCACACGCTCAAAAGCCTTGTTATTGGCCAAAAGCGCGCCCAGCAGCGCCTGTTCGGCCGCCAGGTTTGAAGGCGGAATGCGCTGCGAAAGGCCGAGCAAACCGGAACCGGGAATGGCACCGGGCGAGGGTTCAAAATTATTCATGCCCCCTTATAGCCCAGCATGGAGGAGTCGCCCCCTGGGGATTACGGGGATTGCAGGGAAAAGAAGCGCGGCTATTCCGCCGCGCCGCGCAGCCCATCCCACCAGGGGCAGGCGCCAGGCATAAGGGTGTGATTGCCGGGCAGCACCTGCACCGGTGCCCTTTCGCCACGCGCTGCCGCCGCCATGCGCATTTCCCGCCCCTTGGCGACAGCTTCCGCCCCGGCCCAATGCCGATCATGGCCCCATAGGCTTGGCCCGCTATCCATACGCTCGGCCTGCCAAGAGCCAGGGTCTATATGCCGCCCGCCCCAGCCATATTCGACCAGAAAGCCCCCCGGCGTGCGCGCGTAAAAGCTTGTCATCCAATCATTGGTATGGCGGCCAAGCGTGGTGCCGATGCGGCCTTCCTCAGACAGCGCAATGTCATAGCCCTGCCCGACATCATCCAGGCTCAGGCATTCCATCATGAGGTGATGCAAGGATGCCTTGCCCGTTTCAATCAGTGCCAGCGAATGATGCCGGCCATTCACATGCATGAAATAGGCGCGGAAGGGATTTTCCACCCAATCCGAAAGCCCAAAGCCGAGCACTTCCCGATAGAAGGGCAGCACATCTTCAATGCGCGGCACATTCAAGACGGCATGGCCCATGCCAAGCGTCCCGGTGCGAAAACCGGAAATGGCGCGACCTGGGATGAAGGGCGTTTCCGTCACTTCCGGCCCATGAAACAGCTCCACCCGATTGCCAAGCGGATCGGTGGAGACGATCAATTCCGCCACGCGCCGCCGCGCGGCCAAGGCTGCGCTGCCGGTTGCCACGCGATGGCCCGCCGCTTCCAGACGGGCCGCCATGGCTTCCA
>JADCFR010000049.1 GCA_020249415.1 Roseomonas sp.
CGGGGGGCGTGCGCACCAGGCCCCAGAATAGGTTGCGCTCCGCGGGGCCGAGGGTGGAAAGCTGCCAATCCATCCAGCGATCCGCCGATGCGCGCGCCGCCGCGTCCGCCGGATAAAGCGCGCTTTGGACTTTCATCGCCAGATACCGCAGCACGCTATTCGATTCCCACAGCACGAAATCGCCATCTTCCAGGGTCGGCACGCGGCCATTCGGGTTCATGGCGCGGTAATCCGCATCATTCACCCGGCCATGTTCCATACCGGCATCCACGCGATCATAAGCCTGCCCGATCTCATCGAGCATCCACAGCACCTTCTTCACATTGATCGAATTGGTGCGACCCCAAAGTTTTAGCATCTCAGCGCCTTTTCGCTTCAATCGCGTCCCAGATGGCGCGTTCCAGATACACACCATCAAAGCGCGCCAATTCCTGCAAGCCGGTCGGGCTGGTGACGTTGATTTCCGTGAGGTAGCCGCCAATCACGTCAATGCCGACAAAGATCATCCCGCGCGCCTTCAATTCCGGCCCGATGCGCGCGCAAATCTCGCGCTCACGCTCTGTCAGCTTGGTGGGTTCCGGCCGGCCACCGACATGCATATTGGACCGTGCCTCACCCGCCGCCGGCACGCGATTAATGCCGCCCATGGCGACACCATCCACCAGAATGATACGCTTATCGCCTTCCCGCACGGCGGGCAGGTATTGCTGGATCATCAGCGGTTCGCGTGAGCGTTCGGTGAAAAGCTCCACCAGCGCATTCATATTGGGATCATCGGCGCGGAGGTGAAACACGCCGGCGCCGCCATTGCCAAACAGCGGCTTGATGATGATGTCACCATGCTCCGCGCGGAAGGCGGCGATGCGGCGGCGATCCGCCGTCACCAGCGTTGCCGGCATCAAATCCGGGAAATGGGTGACGAACAGCTTTTCCGGCGCATTGCGCACCTGGGCGGGATCATTCACCACGAGCGTCTTGGGGTGAATATGTTCCAGGATATGCGTGGCCGTAATGTAGCCCATGTCGAAGGGTGGGTCCTGGCGCATCAGCACCACATCAGCATCCCGGCCAAGGTCCAATTCAACTTCTGGCCCGAAGGTGAAGTGGTTGCCATAGTCTCGCCTGAGGGTAATGGGCCGCGCCCAGGCAGTCACGCGCCCGCCGCGCAGCGCCAGATCGCGCACATGGTAATGCCACAGCTGATGGCCCCGGGCCTGGGCTTCCAGCATAAGGGCAAAGGTGGAATCACCATCAATATTGATGGTCTCGATCGGGTCCATCTGGACCGCGACGCGGAGCGAAGTCGTCATGCCATTGATCCTGGTTCTGGCCTCTCTCGGGGTTTGAAGCCGAGTTTGGGCCGGGGCGCCAGCCCAGGGCAAACCGGCCTCCCCAAGAATACCGGTTGCAAAGGCCCCAAATCCTTGCCTAACCTGCCGCACGCCTTGGCCGGGCCTCGGTCTGGGATGCGACAAACAACGAATAAAGCGGAGGATTCCTAAGATGGCAGATATCAAACGGCGTACGCTTTTGCGCTCCGGGGCTGGGGTGGCCGCGGCGGGCGTGCTTTCAGCCCCCATGGTCCATGCCCAAGGCACCGGCGGCACGCTCCGCTGTGGCTTCTGGGACCATTGGGTGCCCAATGGCAATGTGATCATGCGCCAGCTTTGCGCCGAATGGGGCCAGGCCAATCGCGTTGATGTGCAGATGGATACCGTAACATCCAACGGCAACCAGATCCTGCTGACCATCAATGCCCAGGCGCAATCGCGCACCGGCTATGATCTGATGTCCTTCCCAACCTGGGAGCCGAGCAACCACCAGCGCTCCCTGGAGCCGGTGGATGATGTGATGCGCAACCTGATCCAGAAATATGGCGCCGTGACCCCGGCGGCGGAATATCTGGGCAAGCCCGCCGGCAATTGGGTGGCGATCCCTGCCGTGGCCGGCACGCAGTTGAAGCCTTCCTGCGTGCGGTTTGACCTGCTGCAGCAGCATGCCGGCATTGACATTCGCGCCATGTGGCCGGCCAGGAATGAGCGCGGCCCCGGCGCCGATACCTGGACTTGGGAAACCTTCGCCCGGGCTGCGGAAGCCTGCCATCGGGCCGGCTTCCCCTTCGGCCTGCCCATGGGCAGCTTTACCGATGCGGTGGATTGGGTGGGCGCGCTTTTCGAATCCTATGGCGCCTTCATGATGGATGCACGGGGCACGATCACGGTCCGCAACAATCCCAAGCTGCGTGCGGCGGTGGAAATGTGCGCCCGGATCAGCCGCTTCCTGCCCAATGATGTCTGGGCATGGGATGATGGCGGCAATAACCGCGCGCTGATTTCGGGCCGCTCAGCGCTGATCTTCAACCCGCCTTCAGCCTGGGCGGTGGCGAAGCGCGATGCGCCGCAGGTTGCGGAAAACTGCTGGACCGTCCCGATGCCTGCCGGGCCGGAAGGCCGCTTCGCGGCCTATCTGCCCTATTTCTGGGGCATCTGGAATTTCAGCCGCAATAAGGGCGCGGCCAAGGCCTTCCTGGAATGGCTGTCTGATCGTGCGCAGGCGGAACGCCAGACCAATGGTTCCAATGGCTATGACATCCCACCCTTCGCCAGCATGTCTGACTTCAAGGTTTGGGAAACCGAAGGTCCGCCGGTGGGTTCGGTCTATAACTACCCGGTGCGCGCGCATCATAATGCGAAGACCTCCATCGCCATGGCGCCCGCGCCGGCGGCGATGGCGGTGCAGATGTATAACCAGGGCCTGAATACCAAGCTCATTGCCCGTATCGTGCAGGGTGGTGAATCCGTGGATCAGGCGCTCACCTGGGTGGAGCGCGAGCTCAACACCATCCGCCGCGGCGGCTGACCGCGCATGACGGGCGGCCCCGCGCCGCCCGTCTTTCTTTTCAGGAAAGGTTCAGACCATGGCCGCTGACGCCAGCACGGCGCCAATTATGCCTTCTGCGCCCAATTCGGGGCGCGCTTCCAGCCTGCAACGTGTCGCGCGGCGGCGTTCGACCATTGCCGTTCTGATGACCACTCCCTTGCTGGTGGTGATCATCGGCCTGGTTGCCTATCCGGCGGCTTACGGGATTTACCTTTCCA
>JADCFR010000490.1 GCA_020249415.1 Roseomonas sp.
GCACCGCCGCGATCAACCGATCTGTGGCAGCAAGGCTTTCCGCATTCTGCGCAAAGGCAAGGCCGATGCGCCCGCCTTCCGCCAGCACGACGCGCGCTGGCAAGGCAGCGCCCGCACCAGCCAGGGCAAGCTCCACCATCATGCCGGGCTTGAAGGCGCCATCGCCCCGCAGGCTCGCGCCATCACGGGCGATTTCGATCAAGGCGGCCTGTTGCGCCGTACCACCCTTGGTCGCGATCAACATGGGCGTTTTGGCGCCATCCACCCTTTCCCAATCGGTGCGCATGTCGGTCAGGAAGCCATCCACCCGCTCACCCAGCCGGCCCGTGACATCGGCAACTGTCTCAGCCGCGGTTTTCACCGTACCGCTGGATGCGCGCGCCCCTTCGGCAACGTCCGAGACTTCGCGCATCGCGCGCGCTGCCTCGTCATTCTGTTTCGCGACCGATTGCACACTGGCCGAGATATCGCGCGTTACCGCATCCTGTTCTTCAACAGCGGCGGCAATCGCACTTGCCACGCCGTTTACGCGCTGAATGGCATTGGCCACTTCCTGCACCGCGCCCACCGCATCGCCGGTCGCGGCCTGAATGGCGTTGATTTGTGCGCTGATTTGTTCCGTCGCGCGCGCGGTTTGTGATGCGAGTGTTTTCACTTCGGATGCCACCACCGCGAAGCCCTTGCCGGCATCGCCCGCGCGTGCCGCTTCAATCGTGGCATTCAAGGCCAGAAGATTGGTCTGGCCGGCAATATCCGTGATCAGGCGCACCACATCGCCGATCTGATCCGCCGATTCAGCAAGGCCACGCACCGTGGCGCCAGTCGTATTGGCGCGTTCCACCGCATCCTGCGCCGCGCGCGCCGCTTCCGCCACCTGGCGTGAGATTTCGGTGACGGAGGCGGTCATTTCCTCGGTCGCGGCGGCGACAGCGGCAAGATTGCTGGAATTCTGCTGTGCGCCATTCGCGGTATCGGCCACACGATTGCGGGTCTGTTCCGACGCTGACGCCATGGAGACAGAGGCATCACGCATGCCACCGGCCGAATCACGCAGCCGATCCATGATGGACGCGACCGACCCGCCAAATTCCTGCGTCAGGCTTTCCACCATGGCCTGGCGCCGATCCCGTGCGGCACGTTCAATCGCGGCAGCGGCTTCAAAGGCGGCATTGGCTTCGGCCTGTTCGCGGAATTTTTCGAGTGCTTCGGCCATGGTGCCAACCTCATCACTGCGGCCAAGGCCGGGGATTTCAAGGGCGGTATCGCCCTTGGCCAAACGGCCCATGGCGCCGGTCATGTCCGTGAGAGGCTGCGCAATGCGCCGCGCCGCAAACATCGCCACCGGAATGGTGATGCCAAGCACGGCAAGCGCAGAAAAACCAATAATGGAAAGCACCTTATCCATCGCGGCGTCAAAAGAAGCGGTCGGCAGGGCGATCATCATGGCGGCACTTGCATTCCCCGTCAGATCGCGGATCGGCTGCACAGCGACCACATGGGTGCCACGCCCAGCGAGATTGACCCTGGCACCGCTTAAGGGTTGGCCGTCACGTTGGGCAGCCACCACGCTTGCGGGCAAGGCTTCCAGTGTCAGGCCATTGACGGTGGAAGCCACAAGTTTTCCGACGCCAAACACGGCGGCTTCACCCCCTACAAGACGGCCAAGTTCTGTAACCACAGCCGCATTCAGGCGCGTTGCCACTTTCACGGTGCCAATGATCTGGCCTGATGGGTCCATGATCGGCATCACCGCGCCAGTGGCGAATTGACCTGAGGTAGGCGATACTTCGCCGCCGATCTTCGCGGCGCCACGCAGCGCCGAGGCAACATCCGGCACTTGGGATTTATCATCGCCCAAGCGGCTGGGATCATGCCCGCGCATCAGGACGCGTCCCGCCTTATCAGTAACCTCCAGCACCGAAACAGAGGCATCCGCAGCGCGCAAGGCGGCCAAGGCATTAACCAGAAGATCGCGCAGCCTGGCTTCATCGCGTGTCGCCATGGCCGAGACCAGGTTGGCTCTTTGCGTGAAGGTGGCGGCATAGCCCGCCATGCGCTGGCCGGCGGCCTCCAGATCACGTTCGGCGAGCCCAACCGCGCGGGTCAGCGCCTGATCCATCTGGGTATCGTGATCATTCCTGACCGCCCAAAACGCACCGGTTGCGGCCAGCAAGGCCGCGAAAACCGCCGGCACCAAGGCCAGCAAAAGCAAGCGGGGGCGCAACCCCGAAAAACGACGCACGGTGATGGCCATGGAAATCCTCCAGCAAAAGGCGAACCATGATCGCCGGAGGGGATGAAAAAAAAGTTTCAGTTTGCCGACACGAACCCGGATTGCACAAAGTTTAGCTAAATCGCCGCTTCCCGCAGCATCATCCGGGCATCGCCATGCCAAACCTTATCAAATCGTTGCAGCCAGCGATCCGCCTGGGATTCGCCACTGGCTATAATTGCATCAAGTGGATCAAGAAATAGCCCTTCATCCAGCCCGCGCGCAGCCAGCCCATCACGCGCAATCGCCAATACATCGCGCCCGACATCGCGCAAGGAACGCCCCTGGATGGTCGCAGTCAGCCCTTCGCGCGGCACGGCTTCGCGCAGTGCGCGGATTTCAGCCACACTCCAACCGCGTGTCAGCGCGCGCGCGGCCTTCTGCGCAGCGTCATCATAGATCAAGCCCACCCAGAAGGCCGGCAGCGCATTCAGCATGGAAGGCGCACCGGCATCCGCGCCGCGCATCTCCAGAAAGCGTTTTAGCCGCACATCGGTGAATACCGTGGTCACATGATCGGCCCAATCGCCCATGGTGGCGGATTGCCCGGCGAGTTTCTCAGCGCGGCCTTCCAGAAAGGCGCGGAAGCTCTGCCCCGCCGCATCCAGCCATTGGCCATCGCGCATGATGAAATACATGGGCACATCCAGCACCCAGTCGGCGAAGCGTTCAAAGCCAAAGCCATCCTCGAACACCACGGCGGGGATGCCGGTGCGGTCCGGGTCCGTATCGGTCCAGACGCGGGCACGGAGACTGCGATACCCGTTCTTCTTACCCTCGGAGATCGGCGAATTGGCAAAGAGCGCGGTGGCGAGTGGTTGTAGTGCGAGCGATAGACGGAGCTTTTCCACCATATCCGCTTCATCGCCGAAATCGAGGTTCACCTGCACCGTGCAGGTGCGCAGCATCATATCCAGCCCCATGGCGCCGACGCGCGGCATGTAATTGCGCATGATCGCGTAGCGGCCCTTCGGCATCCAGGGCATGTCTTCGCGCTTGGCGAGCGGATGAAAGCCAATCGGCGCAAAGCCAAGGCCCAAGGGGGCAGCGACTTCGCGGACCTCATCCAAATGCTGGAACAACTCGGCGGAAACGTCGTGCAAATTGGGCAGGGCCGCGCCGGAAAGCTCAAACTGCCCGCCCGGTTCCAGGCTGACGGAAGCCGCACCGCGCTTCAGGCCAATCGGGTTGCCGCGATCCAGAATGGGCTCCCATCCCTTCGCTATCAGCCCTTCCAGCATGGCGCGAATGCCCTGGGGTTCGTAAGGCGGCGCTGAATAATCCGTCAGGCGGAAGCCGAATTTTTCATGCTCGGTGCCGATGCGCCAGGCGGATTTGGGCTTGCAGCCGGCGGCGAACCATTCCGCCATTTGGCGGGTGGCGGTGATGGGCGTGGGATCGGACTCGCCGGGATTGGACATCAAAACCTTCCAGGGGCGCCGCCGGGACGGCGCGAAACGTCA
>JADCFR010000491.1 GCA_020249415.1 Roseomonas sp.
GATTTGGTTACCTCCATGCCGCTCACCATCACGGGCAATACCGTGCTTGGCCTTGGTTATAACCCGGATGTGGCCGGCGGCTTTGCCGAATATATGCCGCTTGCGGAACGCATGCTGCTGCCGCTGCCGGCAGGCATGGAACCCGATCATGCCGCGCTGACCGAGCCCATGGCAGTGGGCCTTCATGCCGTGGAACATTTCGGCGTGAATAATGCCGAGGTGCCGCTGGTGATCGGCTGCGGCCCAATCGGGCTTGCGACCATCGCGGCGCTCAAGCTGCATGGCCATGCGCCGATCATTGCGGCGGATTTTTCCGCAGGGCGCCGTGCCTTGGCCCGGAAAATGGGCGCCGATATCGTGATAGATCCTGCGGTCGAATCGCCCTACCAGGCCCTGGAACGCGCCATTACGCCGGATGGCTATGATGCCAGTCGCTACGCCGCGCTTTTCGGCCTTGGCCCCAAACGCCGCCCCGCGGTGCTGTTTGAATGCGTGGGCATCCCCGGCGTGCTGACTGCCATGATGGAAGGCGCGCCCAATGCCGCACGCATCGTCGTAGTTGGCGTCTGCATGGAACCGGACGAAATCGAACCCTATTTCGGTATCGTCAAGCAATTATCGCTGCAATTCGTCCTCGCCTATAATGCGCAGGAATTCGCAGCCACCCTTGGCCATATCGGCGCCGGGCGGCTGGATGTGCGGCCGCTGATCACCGGGCGGATCGGCCTGGCCGAGGTCGGGCAGGCCTTCAAGGACCTCGCCAATCCCGAAACCCATGCCAAGATTTTGGTGGAACCCTGGCGCTAAGGCGCCAACTGCAACCGGGTCTGTCAGCACTGGAATCACGCCTCACGGTTCTGACTTCGGCGCATGAAGGGCGCGGCCAATGCGCATTTGGCGCGGGAAGCAAAGGCTTTGATGGCAAGGCTTTCCAGGCCGAGGGGGAGATGCGCCAGGCTGCAAAACCACCAATCGACATAACGGCCAACAAACCCTGCACCCTGCCAGCCCTAATCTGGGCTGGCAAAACTCTCTGAGATTTGGTGCCGCAAGAGGGAATCGAACCCCCGACCCCATCATTACGAATGACGTGCTCTACCAGCTGAGCTATTGCGGCGAAGCCCGTCCTATAGCGAAGGGGGGCGGGGTTTCCAAGCCCCTTCGGCGTATTCCTTGATGTGGCACATGCCGGGCCATGACCATCGGCGCAGGGCGGCCCGGCGATGGCTTTCTGATAAGCCAATGTGCCGCCCGTGCGGAAACGGCAATCCTTCCCACGCATTTGGCGCGTTTTCCGTATTGTCAGGTGTTTCCAGCCGCCTGAAAGATGGCATGAAAGCTCTATTGCCTAACCGCCTTGCCCCAAGGGGGGCAGCATTTCCGCCAGTGGCCAGCGCGGGCGTGGATTATGCGAAAGCGGATCCGCCGCCCCATGGCGCAACCGCTCAATCCCCGCCCAGGCCACCATCACCGCATTATCTGTGCAGTAACGCAGCGGTGGCGCCAGCATGGGCAGGCTTTGCGTTATCGCCACGCCGTCAAGCGCGCGCCGCACCGCGCCATTGGCGGCAACCCCGCCGGCCACGACCAGCGCTGTCACCGCGGGCGCCATAAGCAGCGCATGCCGCGCACGATCCGCGAGCACGGCGGCCACGGCTGCCTGGAAGGACGCCGCAATATCCTCAGCCCTTGCCTGTCCCTGCACCACAGCCCGCGCCACCGCCGTTTTGAGGCCAGAGAAGGAAAAGTCACATCCCGGCCGCCCAAGCAATGGGCGCGGCAGGGCAATTGCGTCGGGATCACCCCGCGCAGCGAGGCGTTCCAGATGCGGCCCACCCGGCCACCGCAGGCCGAGCAGCTTGGCTGCCTTGTCGAAGGCCTCACCCACCGCATCATCCAGGGTACTGCCAAGGCGACTATAGCGGCCAAGCCCTTCCACCAGCACGCATTGGCAATGCCCGCCTGAAAGCAGCAATAGCAGATAGGGGAAATCCGGCGGCGTGCCGGGCATCAGCCCAGGCAAGCGCACTGTCAGCGCATGGGCTTCCAGATGATTGATGGCCATAAAGGGCAGGCCCTGCGCCAGCGCAATGCCTTTGGCAAAAGAAGCACCAACAATCAGCCCACCGATCAGCCCAGGGCCCGCCGTCGCCGCCACAGCATGAAGATCCGCATAGCCAATGCCGGCTTGCTGCATGACTTTGGCGACCAGGCCAGGCAAATGCTGCAAATGCGCCCGCGCGGCAATTTCCGGCACCACGCCGCCAAAGGCCGCATGTTCCTGCTGCTGGCTGAACACTGCCTCAGCCAGGATGCTGCCATCGGCGCGCAGCACTGCAGCCGCGGTTTCATCGCAGCTGCTCTCGATACCAAGGATGGCGGCATCCAGCCTCATGCGCGCGGCGTTACCACGCCGCAGGTCAAAGACAAACCGCGCCAGACGCGCCGCCCAAGCCAAGGGCGCCGCGCTGGCCGCGCTTTACCGCAAGCCGGCGGTCAATTGCTCATTCACCTCGATCAGAAAATCAAGGTCAGGCGCCTGGCTTTCCATCTCCCGCATTACCGCCCGACCAACATTAAGCATTGCAACCTTGGTATCCTGCGGCAATTGATTGGCCGGATGGCGGACCGAAGCCTCCAGCGCGATCCAGAGACGCCGATTATCGGCGATGGCGCGCGCGCGTGCGATGCCCCCCCGTTCCACGGCTTCCTTCAGGCCCCAAGTGACACGGCGTACCACATCGGCTTCCTGTTCACGCGGATCGGTGGACTGCCGCGCCATTTGATAAGCGCGGTGCGCATGCATCATATTCATGCGACATCCTCCGGCGCGGAAACGGCAGAAACAGGGGAGAGACCCAACACCACTTCCTCGTGGCGCATGACGCGGCGGGCCAATTTCAGTGCCTGATAACACTGGTCCGCTTCTGCCGCTTTCAGGGCACGATCCAGCAGGTCCCGCACCATGTCGGAGGTGGTGGCCTCATGGAAGTCGCGCACCAATTCCCGCGCCAACTCAAGCCCTGCGCGCCTTTCATCGTGATCCCCGATATAGGCGGTTTGCAGCGCGAAATAGATGCGTCTGGCCGGGCTATTGGCCATCTCCGGCGTCATCAACTGCTTGCCGAAAAGAAAGCGCGCGCGTGCGGTCAATTCGATACGCGCGCGATTGCGGAAGCGTATCGGGGCGCCATTGACGATCATCATGTCGCCTTGGCGCAATTCGAGTACCAGGGTTGACATTTTTGTCTCCCACCAAAAAAAGGCGGCCCCGTTGTGAACGAGGCCGCCGGCTAGATTACCGGAACAAGCTCAGCAACATCTGCGGAGACTGGTTCGAAATCGACAGCGCCTGGGTACCAAGCTGCTGGCGGATTTGCAGCGCCTGCAACTTGGCACTTTCCTTGGCCAGATCGGCGTCAATCAGGGCGCCAAGACCACCTTCGAGCGAATCGATCTTGTCCTTGTTGTACTTGATCTGGTTGTCGATATAGTTGCTGTTTGAACCGAAAGTGTTCAGCGCGGTCGCAATCGCCGCTTCAACCGTGCCGAAATCGCCTCCGCTACCCAGGGCGGCTTGCGCATCGGCCGCTGAGGTCGGCGTCGCAGCAATAACCAGGGTGCCGGCACCATCAATTGCCGACAGCGTGAACACGGAACCGGCTTCGTTGCGGGTCGTGATGATTTCACCGCCCCCGGCAGTCGCTTCCGTATTGAGCAGCGTACGACCGTTATAGGTTGCGTCCTCAACGAAGTTCTCGATCTGCGTCCGGAGCGCGCCATATTGCGCTTCGTATTGGGTCCGCTGATCGCTGCTCAAGCCACCATCGGCCAAACGCGTGAGGGTTTCACGCACCTTCACCATGGTGTCCGAGATCTTGCCGAGTGCCGCAAAGGTGGTTTCCAAAACCCCCTTGGTACCCCCAAGCTGCTCGTTCGCGGCGGTCAAGCCAGCGACATCGGCGCGCACTGACTGCGCCACGGCGAAAGCGCCGCCATCATCCTTGGAATCGGCCACGCGAAACCCGGTCGAGACGCGCTTCTGGACGATAGAAAGCTGATCAGACGTGCGGTTCAATGACTGCAGCGCCACCGTGGAAGAAAGATTTGTGTTGACGGAATTCATAGCCATTGGGGTATTCCCCTTCCAAATCGCGACCCGCGCCCCGGTCAAAGTGGCTGCATGGTCTGGTTGCATTCGCTTCTTGCGAATACCCTGATCATGCGGGGATAAGTTGAATGATCGCTGAAGAATCCAGTAAATGGCCGGGAATTTTCTGAGTTAATGATTTAACATTTTTATGAAATCCAAAAATCCAGGCGGCAGCAAGATACTCTTCCTTGCGTAAACTTTGGTCTAACGAAGATTTAGCGATTTTCTATGTTTTCTCCACCTTGGGTTTCATAAGGGGTGCCACAGAACCATGCTAACGCGACAAAAAGCTTGACGCGTTTGTCAGCAAAGCCAGGCCCGGGAATGCGTTTCAGGACCCTGCGTTCACGATGCAAGGATTACGCGGCGTAGCAGCGGCGCTTGACCAGGTGAAAGGCCCCTGGGCGATCGGAAAGGATCGGCAGCCCGCCCATACGGGCGGTTACAGGAAGCGCGTCAGGCTCAATTGCTGCGCGACAGCGATCGCGCGGTAGGAAGCTTCCAATTGTGTCTGCGTGGTTTGAAAGGAGGTGATTGTCTTGGCCATATCCACCTCCTCAATATTGCTCAGTTGCAATTGCAATGTGGTACTCACGCTGCTGTGATGGTCTTCCAAGCCCTGCAGCCTGGCCTCGGTCAAGCCAAGGGAACCCCGTTCAAGCGCCAGGGCATCAACGCTGGCTTCCAGCCCGCTGCGAATCTTTGTGACGAGGTTCGTGTAGGAATCACCCAGCTGGGCCTTTTCCGGTGTCAGGCCGGCAATGCTCGCCAAGCCGCGCAGCAAATCGCGGGCCCAGGACCCCGTTGTCTCCCCAGTGCTGACAACCGCCGCGTTGCGATTGGCATGAATGCCATAGGCGACGCGATCATTATCATTGCCAAGGACACTGACCCGCGGTTCCGTCTTGCCCTCACCAGTCGAAAGAAACACCGAAAACGGCGTTGTGCCCGCAGCATCAGACATCGCCAAGGCCTTGGTCGCAGCAAGCACAGCCGAGGCATTCGTGGCATTGAGCGTGCCCACCTCATTCTTGATCGCAAGACCCATGCCGGTTTTTGCGATGTCAGACGGCTTTGGAATAGGCGGGTTGCGCGAATCAGAACCGCCGAAGAGATATTCGCCGCCATATTGTTCATTCAGCAATGTCGCCACTTCGATCATCGCCGCTTCAGCCTGGCCGGCCTGGAGCTGGATTTCCTCGGGTTTCGCTGCCCCAAGAAGCTTGGTGGAACTCGCCAGGAACTTCTCGGCTATCGCGCCAATACGGTTCAGGACATCCTGCGAAACCTTCGTCTTTGACAAGGCCTGATCAATGGTCTTTTCATAGGAAGCACGCCGGTTGATCTCCCCGCGAAGATCCATTGCCCTTGGCGCATCGGTCCCGAACGTGGAATAGGTATTTCCCTTGCGACCAGTGGAAATCTGTTCACCCAACACGGTCATGCGGTCGCGCAACAGGGTGGCATTAACGCTCAACCGCGTGCTCATGTTGATACTGGTCATGGCTTACCTCACCGAATCAAAAAGACTGGACCACATGCTTTGCGCGGTACTCATCACACGCGCATTGGCCGCATAGGCATTCTGCAACTGGATCAAGGATGCCAATTCGCTGTCCACATCCACCTTTGATTCCTTCGCGAACCGCGCCTCCAGCCCATCGCTGAACTGCTTGGCAGTTTCAAGCGTGGCCTTTGCCGCGGCGCCGTCAGCGGTCTGAATGGCGGTGACAATTCCAACATAATCTTCAATGGTGCGCGGCGACCCAAAGGGACTGGAAAGTGTGCCATCGGGACCAAGGCCGGTCGTGGCAAAGCCACCCCAACTCACACCTGAGGATGCGGTTTCACCGAAACTGAAGGACAGGATGCGATCAATCAGCGTGACAAATCCAGCCGGGCCGCCGACAGGATTGGGGGTGAAGGGTGCCGTTCCCGCAATGGTTTCCGTACCATCCCGCAATAGCCGAACATCGCTGCGCACGGCGGCATTGACCTGGATATTTCCGGCAAAGCCGACCTGCGCGCTGCCGGCATAGGGAAGATTCGGATCCGGAACGCTGCCAGTGGAATTGCTGAAAAGGCGCAAACCCTCTGCACGAAACCGATCGGCAAGTTCCACCGCGGCAATATCAAGTTCGGCCTGATACCGGGGAAGTGTCTGATCGCGCAGGGTGATAGACTCACCAATCTTCCCGCCAACCAATTGCCGGGTTACATCGAGCCCGTTCATAAGTACGGGAGGGATCGTGCCGAAGCCGCCATAATAGGTTTCTGGCGCAAGCAGGCTATTCTGCAGGGAGAAAACATCGCCTGATTCAGGCGTCGGGATGGTGATACCGCCAGCCCCCAAAAGCAGAAACGCGCCATTGGCCTGACGAATGGGCTTGACTTCCAAAAGTTCACTCAGCCGTCCCACGGCAAGATCAAGCTTGTCTTCGATATCGGCGGTCGGGGCGCCAGCGCCACTTCGTTCCAAGACACCGCGGGTCAGAACGCCGATCTCGCGCAGGGTGGCATTGACCTGCGCGATTTTGTCCACAAGACCATCATGCGCTTCCTGGCGAAGCTGTCCGACAGCGCGCGAAAGATCATTGAACCTTTCGGTAACCAGCTGCGCCGCTTTCAGCACTACTGCCTGTTGCTTCACAACCTGCGCAGGATCCAATCTGAGTTCGACAAAGCTGGCGCGCAGCTTGCTGACCTGATCTGCAAGGCCCTCACCGGTGGCGGGATCGCCATGCGCCTGATCAATGCGCGACAGTATCTCTTCGCGCAACTCCGCCGCGGCCCTGGCAGAACGGCGCTTGTGCATTTCATTGGTGAGCGCGGTATCCACATCCCGCATCGGGCCTAGGCTGCGAACACCATTGCCCTGAACCGCAGTCGATACGGCTTCGCCGGTGATACGCTTTCGGGTATAGCCTTCCGTGCCGGCATTCGCCACATTATCGGCAGCATTCGATAGGGCGCGCTGCGTATGCAGCAATCCCGAACGCGCGATCAGCAGGGCAGCGTCAATGCTCATGGCTTATGGCCTGGTCAATCTTCCCGCTTGCGTCCTTAACGCCGCATGTTCAAGGTTTCCTGCAGCAAATCATCCACGGTGGTGACAATGCGTGTATTCGCCGAATAGGCGCGCTGCGCCAGGATCAGCTTGGAAAATTCAGCAGCGAGATCCACGTTTGAACGCTCAATGGCCCGCGTGGTAAGCAGCCCCGCGCCATCTTCGCCAGCCTCAACCACCCGCGCCTCACCACTTTCCGTGGTGCGGAGGAAGGCCTGACCATCCAGATGATCGAGCCTATCGGGGTCCTTGAAGAGCGTTATCGGCACGCGCGCCACAACCCGCGACTGGCCATTGTCATAATTGATCCGCACATCGCCGTTCTCTTGGGTTGAAACAGATGAGAAGGAGCCGATCGGGATGCCATCCTGCTCAAAGCTGTTGACACTCAGGCTGCTACTGCCGGTGGAGGCGAATTGCGTCAGCCCGCCCGAGACACCGAATTTTCCAAGATTGAGAATCATGGTCTGCGGGCCTTGACCAAAATCGGCGCTAAAGGTCACGGTGGCCGCGGCACCGGCAATGCCTGAGC
>JADCFR010000492.1 GCA_020249415.1 Roseomonas sp.
AGACATGTTGAACCCTTGCTGCAAGAAATAGATGCGCAGCATGCGTTCGATCCCAATCGGCGGGCGGCCGCGTTCGCCTGAGGGGTAATGAGGCTCAATCAGGGCTGAGAGCGCGGCCAAGGGAACCACAATCTCCATCTCGCGCAGGAAGCGCTCGTGCCGTGTTTGCTTGCGAGGGCGGTCAAAGCCGAGGCTCGAGAAACTTCTTTGCTGCATGGAGGTCACGCTCAAGGGGTGAATGGCCGAGGCGCAACAGAATCAGAAAATCAGTGACAGGCCAGGAAGGTAAGATTAAATCAGGGGTTCCTTAAGCACAGTTGTTCAGATTATCCGAGCCGACTGCATGAAGGGCATAAGCGCCGCCCTATTCCCCGCGCTGCGCTTCCTTCAGCGCCCGGCGCAGCTTGGCGATGCCGCTCCGCGTCTGCCCTTCCGCGCAAAGCTGGCGCCCTTCCTCGGCCAGAACGCGCAAATGTGTCGGCGCTTCAATCTGCAGCGCTGAGAAGCGCCCCGAAAGCTCGATGCAATATTCTGGAGAATCCGAAATCAGCCGTGGCGCTGCCTGCTGCGCGACGGCAACGGCGGGCAGAAAGACCAGAAGGGCGAGAACCCAAGGCATGTCCATTTCATAGGCAGTCTCGCCCTGCCGGGTGATGGCAGCCAGATGAAGCCCGCGTCATGCGCGGGAACTCAGCTCCAGCCGCGCTTCCAAACCCGGCCTTGCGGCGCCAGGTTGCCCATCCCCCAGGCGCAATTCCCCGCCATGCAGCGCGGCAACGGCCTTCACCAGCGAAAGCCCAAGACCAGAGCCCGGCAAGGCGCGGGATGGATCGGCGCGGAAAAAGCGCTCACCGGCACGGGCGCGATCCTCAGCCGCCAAACCAGGGCCTTCATCGCGCACAATGATTTCACGCTTGCCGCGCGCAGGGACGCCAGCCCTCAGGCGAATGGTGCCGCCTTCGGGGGTGAATTTTACCGCATTGTCCAGAAGATTGGCGATGGCCTGCAACACCATGTCGCGATCGCCCACCATGGTGAGTTTTTCCGGCCAGGATGTTTCCAAGTGCTGGCCGCGTTCTTCGGCAAGCGCGCCATAGACCTCCACCGCATCCGTCAGCACCACCGCCAGATCAAAGGGCGCGAAGGCCGCGCGACGTGCCCCGGCCTCGGCCTCGGCAATGCGGAGCAGCGCCTGAAAGACACGGCTGATGCCATCCAGATCGGCAACGGTGGTTTCCATGGCCGCGCGCAGGCTTTCCTCATCGGGGGCACTCAGCAGCGCGTTTTCAAGCCGCATGCGCGCACGGGCGATGGGCGTGCGCAAATCATGCGCAATGGAATCGGAAACACCCTTGATGCCGATCATAAGCTGATCAATCCGATCCAGCATCGCATTCATGCTCTCGCCCAAGTGATCGAATTCATCGCGCTGCATGGAAAGCGGCACGCGGCGCGAAAGATCACCCGCGGCGATGGCACCGGCAGTGGCGGAAGCCGCGCGCAGCCGATCCGCCAGCGCGCGTCGCAACGCCGCCGCGCCAGCAAGCGCAAAGGCCACTGCAACGGCAAAGGACCAGAGCAAGGCTTCCGAGAGCAGGGCGCGCAGCTTTTCACGGTCAGCCGCATCACGCCCGATCAGAACCCGATGCCCACCGGCCAGCGGCAAATGATACATGCGCGCCGGCACCGCGATCCCATCTCGGCGCACGGTATCGGCAGACCAGGAGCCGGGTATCTCCGCCGCCCGCGGCCAACGATCAAGGTTACCGGCAAGCCGGTTTCCAGCCTCATCCATCAGCAAATAGATGGAGTGGTCATCAATATCCACCGCCAACCTTTCGCCAATTGCGTCCTTCACTGCCGCCGTGCCACCGCCGCGCCAGGCTTCCTGCAAGCCAATCGCATCGGCGCGGATGACGTCATCCAATTGGCGCGAAAGCGTGCCTGCCGTGCCCCACCAGAGCATGAGCGCAAAGCCCAAAATGGCCGCCAGAAAAAGCCCGGCGAACAGCGCGGCAAAACGAAAGCCGGCACTTTTCAGATAGGCGCGAATATCGCGCCAGCCGCCCATATCCTCAGCCGGCGCGGCCATGAAGCCTCAGGCGTCGGCGCGGATCATATAGCCCGCATTGCGCACTGTATGGATCAGGGGCACGTCAAAGCCGCGATCCACTTTCTGCCGAAGGCGAGAGACATGGACATCAATCACATTGGTTTGTGGGTCGAAATGATAATCCCAAACCTTCTCAAGCAGCATGGTGCGCGTGACCACCTGGCCCGCATGGCGCATCAGATGCTCAAGCAGGCGAAATTCGCGCGGCTGCACTTCAATCCGCTTGCCGCCCCGCATGACGGTGCGGGAAAGGAGATCAACCTCAAGATCGGCCACAGTCAATTTGGTTGCCGGTACTTCCATGGCGGGCCGGCGCGCCAGCGCTTCAATGCGGGCCAGCAATTCGGCGAAGGCAAAGGGCTTCACCAGATAATCATCGCCCCCAGCCTTGAGACCCTTCACGCGTTCATCCACTGAGCCAAGCGCGGTCAGGAACAACACGGGTGTCTTATTGCCCTGGCTGCGCAGCGTCTCCACAATACGCAAGCCATCAACACCGCCCGGCAACATGCGATCCAGGATCAGCAGATCAAAAGGCTCGGACGCGGCCATGAAAAGCCCATCGCGGCCATTGGCGACATGTTCCACGATATGGCCGGCCTCTTGCAGGCCCTTTTTGACAAAGCGCGCAACCTCGGCATCATCCTCAACCAGCAGGATTTGCATGACAGGTTAACTCCAGAAACAGCAGCGATTCCCCAGCACGACAAGGCTACGCCGCTTCCTTGAAATACTCAAAATGGGGCCTCAACCAGGCCCAGGCCGACGCCCGACCTGAACGGTGATTTCCATCACGCGCCCTTCCCGCAACAGGGAAAGCTTCACATTCTGCCCAGGCGGAATGGCGGAAATGCCGCGCACCAGATCACGATTATTGGCAATGCGCGCGCCATCCACGGATGTGATGACATCGCCCTGCCGCAGCCCGGATCGCGCCGCGGGGCTGCCGCGTTCCACCCCCAGCACCTGCGCGCCACCGCGTGGCGCCCGGCCTGGTACCGCCTCCACATCGCCCACAGAAACGCCAAGCCAGCCGCGTTCCACCCGCCCGCCGCGCAGCAATTGCTCGATCACCGGCCGCGCCAGATCGGATGGCACGGCAAAGCCGATCCCGGCCGAGGCTCCACTTGGCGAGAAGATCAGCGTCGTGATGCCAATCACCTCACCGGC